>LJUE01000213.1 GCA_001303885.1 Planctomycetes bacterium SM23_32
GGGCGAGCGCAGAGCAGATGGCCGTCTGCACCAACGGTCCCGGCCCCTACGTGGAGGCCGTGCTGGACGGGTTCGGGCTGAGGCCCTTCTTCGACCTGGTGAGGCGCATCGAGTCGGCGGACGACGAGAAGGCGGGCATGGTGGCCGACGTGTTGAGGCGATTGCCGGCTCGACCTGCTATCATGATCGGCGACCGCCGGGACGACGTCGCGGCCGCGCACGCCAACGGCCTCCTCGTGGTCGCGGTCACTTACGGCGTGGGGAAGCGCGGGGAGTTGACGGAGGCCGACGCCCTGGCGGATTCGCCGGCGGAGATGGCCGCTGCCGTCCTCGAAGCGCTCAGGAGACATCGAAGGTGACAGGCAAGAAGGCCACCGACCTGATCGGCTACTGCGGACTGGCGTGCAACAGGTGCGGAGGCGGCTGTCCCTGCAAGGCGTCGCGCGAGCACGGCGACCCGGACTGCTACCAGCGCGAGTGCTGCCGGGACAGGGGCCTGGAGGGCTGCTGGGAGTGCGACGACTTCCCGTGCAGCAACGGCTACTTCGCGAAGGAGGATTGGAGGGGCTTCTGCATCGGCTCGGTTCACTGCATCCTGGAGGTTGGGCCGGAGGAGTTCCTGGCGCTCGCGGAGGCGAACCTGGACGAGGAGTACGGCGACTACCGCTTCAAGAGCGCCGCCGAGGTGCTCGCCATTCTCAAGGGCAAGGGCCCGCACTGAACGTTTCGGACGCAAGCACCCCGTCTCACAAAGGAGGGGCACCCATGCAGGCGGGTGGATACGCCGTCGGATGGTTCACGCTGGCGCTCATCAACGCCGGCATCGCGCAGGGCAAGAACCGCAGCGGGCTGAACTGGGGACTATTGAGCATCATCCTCGGTCCGATCGCCACGTTCGCCCTGGTGGTCCTCTTCGACAAGCTCCCGGCGCGCGGACCGCAGTAGCCGGGGCGCGGGCAGGCACGGGGCGGGCGGCCACCGCTTGACCACCGCACGCGCGGCAGGTACCATCGCTTGGTGCCGTCCCCGGCGGTCGGCACTGCCCCCACATGCCCGGATATCGGCGCCGTGTCTGACGAAGAGACCCAGACCGAAGAGGCACCCAAGCCGCCGCTCTGGCAGCGGCTGATCGCGCTGCCCGAAGGCAAGGTCTTGATCGCCGGCGTCCTGATGTTGGCCGGCTACCTCACGTGCGTCGGTTTGCTGAGGCTGCGTTCGCCCGAGCTGTCCCACAAGCTGCTGACGATGACGACCACGCACGTCTTCTTCGGCCGGGCGGCGGGCATGAGTTCGGGCTACGTCCAGGAGCTCCCGTACTGGCTGGTCATCGTGGCCAACATGGCCATCGAGTCCTACCTGGTACTGCTGTTCTTCCCGCTGTTCGTGTTCTCCTATCGTCGGCTGATCGTCATCAAGCCCCTGGAGGACGCCCTGGAGCGCGCGCGCCGTGCGGCCAGGGCCCACGAGCGCACGGTGATGAAGTTCGGCGTGCCCGGGCTGCTGCTGTTCGTGTGGTTCCCCTTCTGGATGACGGGGCCGCTGGTGGGCAGCGTCATCGGGTTCCTGATCGGCCTGCGTCCGCTGGTCAACCTCGCCGTGGTGCTGTCCGGCACCTACCTGGCCATCTTCTGCTGGGGCCTCATCCTGCAGCGCGTCCACGAACGGCTGGAGGCCCTGGGCCCCTACGTGCCGTTCGCGTTCGTGGGCTTCATCGTGCTGGTCGCCGTCTCCATCCACATCCGCTACGCCTTCTCCAAGCACGCGGTGGAGCCGGAGGGGGAGGCCGAGCGGGACCGCCGCGCCTGAGAGGGCGAGGCGCCGTTTGCGGCCTTTGGGCCGCTCCGCTATAATCGCCCTCTGGGCTGATGACGCGAGCCATCGGCGACGGCCGCGACCGGGCGAGACATCTCCTGGCTCGCCCAACTGCTTTTCGGGGCACTTCGGGCCATCGGCTATTCTCAAGCACACGTCACAAGGAGCACGACACGATGGAGTATGCCGTACTGGGCAAGACGGGACTGAAGGTGTCGCGGCTCGGCTTCGGATGCATGCGCCTGCCGATGAGATCAGACAAAGAGGTGGACCGCGAGAAGGTCATCCCCCTGCTGAGGCGCGGCGTGGAGCTGGGCATCAACTACTTCGACACCGCCGTCGGCTACTGCGGCGGCGACAGCCAGCGCGTCCTGGGCGAGGCCATGGAGGACATTCGCGACCAGGTGATCCTGTCCACCAAGAACCACCACTACGACAAGAACGACGTGGGCGGCTGGTGGAAGAACCTGGAGGACTCCCTTGAGGGGCTCCGCACCGACTGCATAGACGTCTACAACGTGCACGGCCTGAACTACGAGGGCTACGAGAGCTGTTTCGCCGGCGAGGACGGCCTCTACAAGGAGCTGCTCAAGGCCAGAGAGCAGGGCCTGATCAAGCACATCTGCCATTCCTTCCACGGCTCCGCCGAGAGCCTGAAGAAGATGGTCGAGACCGGCCTGTTCGAGGCGGTCACCTGCCAGTACAACCTGCTGGACCGCCACCTGGAGGAGGGCATCGCCCTGGCGAGCGAGCGCGGCATGGGCGTGGTCATCATGGGGCCGGTCGGCGGCGGGCGGCTCGGCTACCCCAGCCAGAGGGCGGCCGAGCTGGTCGGCGAGGTCAAGAGCACCCCCGAGCTGGCCCTCCGCTTCGTGCTGTCCAACCCCAACGTCACCGTCGCCCTCTCTGGCATGTCCACCATGCAGATGCTGGAGGAGAACGTGGCGACCGCGTCCCGCGCCGGTAAGCTTGCACCGGCTGCGGCTACTGCATGCCGTGCCCGGAAGGCGTGGACATCCCCGCGAACTTCGAGATACTCAACCTGGAGCGCGTCTTCGGGTTGACCGAGCACGCACGGAGCCGCTATGCCTCGCTGGCCGGCAAGGCGGCGTTCTGCCGGCTCTGCGGCAAATGCGTGGAGCCTTGCCCGCAGGATCTGGACATCCCGGCGCGCCTGGCGGAGGCCGTGGCCGTCCTCGACGAGCGGGCCGGAACGGTGACCGGATGGAGCGAGCTGCGCGGCGCCGTCCGCGACGAGGCAGGGATGCTCAAGCTGGCCCTCCGCTACCACGTGAAGAACTTCAGCGACCGGCAGCAGTCCGTGAAGGTCGAGTGCCACTCCCACGGCGAGGACCACGTGGCGCCCCAGGAGTTCGCCTTCGAGGAGCTGCCCGCCTACGGGCGGCGGCACAAGGACCTGGACGTGCTGGTCCGCCCGCCGCTGGAGGCCCTCAGCCTGGACGCCATGCTCACCTGCGACGGCGTCCACACGCTGGAGCACCTCCACCACATCGTCGCGACGGCCGCGCCGGCCGAGGGCTACGAGCTCGACCCCGGGGCGCGCCGCGCCGGTGCGCTGCACGTGCCCTCACCCCTGCACCCGATCCATCAGTCCGAGGCGCCGCTGCGCGGGCACAGCTTCGACTTCGCCGCCGCCGGCGACGAGCAGAACCTGTACGTGCACGTGGACGTGGAGGAGGACCTGCTCCGCCCCGCCGCCGAGCCTGTGGGACGCCGGGCCAGAGCCGACAGCCTGCGCATCTTCCTGGACGGCCGCCGGCCCGACCGCATCGGCCGGGGCGGCTACGAGGACGGCGTGATGCACCTGACCGTCTACCCGCCGGCCGAGCCGGACGCCAAGCCGCAGGTCAAGACGTCCAACGACAGCGAGGTGCAGGTGCGCCTGGCGCGCACGCCGGTCGGCTACCGGGTTGACTGCGCCGTCCCGTGGGCGGTATTCTCCCGAGTCGAGGGAAAGCCGTCCGTCGTCGGCTTCGACCTGGCCCTCAACAGCTACGATGAAGAGGGCAACGACGTGCTGCGGCTGACGTGGACCGGCCGGTCCGGCCAGGAGAGAGACCCCGGCGCCTTCGGCAAGCTCTTGCCGCTCTGAACGCGTCCGTCGCGCCCCCGGCGCGCATGCCTGCCCGCCGCGCGCCGAAGGAGGAGGAGCCGCTTGCTCACGCTGGTCGCCATCGTCTGGCTGTTCCTGTTCGGCCTGGTCGTGGGCAGCTTCCTGAACGTCTGCATCTGGCGCATCCCGCGGGGCTGGACCATCGGCCGGCCCAGGCGCTCGGTCTGCCCGCGCTGCGGCGCCTCACTGCGGTGGTATGACAACGTCCCCCTGCTCAGCTTCGTCGTGCTGCGGGGGCGCTGCCGCTACTGCGGCGGGCCGGTCTCGTGGCGCTACCCGGCCATCGAGCTGCTCACGGCGCTCACCTTCCCCCTCATCTACTTCCGCCAGGGCGCCCAGGGCGGCGCCGACGTCGGCGTGCTGTTGGTGATGATGCTGGTGGTGGCGCTGCTGATCGTGGCCAGCGCCGTGGACCTGGAGTTCCTCATCATCCCGGACGAGGTGACGGTGTTCGGGCTGCTGGGCGGGCTGGTGGCGGGCTTCCTGCTGCCGCAGCTCCACGTGGGGCCGGCCTCCTACCAGACCTACGAGGGGCTCACCGGCATCCTGCGGCTGGACGGGCTGATCGCCTCGGCCATCGGCGCGGTGGGCGGGGGCGGCATGGTGCTGGCCTTCGCCATCTTCGGCACCGTCATCTTCCAGCAGGAGGCGCTGGGCTTCGGGGACGTGAAGCTGATGGCGATGGTGGGGGCGTTCTTCGGCTGGAAGGTGGTGCTGGTCGCCTTCTTCCTGGCGCCGTTCGTGGGGCTGCTTTACGGCATCCCGCTGCTGCTGGCGAAGGGCGAGCACATCATGCCCTACGGGCCGTTCCTGTCGCTGGCGGCGGGGCTGACGCTGATCTTCCGGGAGACCCTCTGCCACTACGCCGAGCTCCTGGAGCAGCTCTACCGCCTCATCGCCGGCTGAGGGGCATGGCGCTGCTTGTACAGTGCCTGGTCCTCCTTAGCAGCTCTTATGTGGGGGCCCTCTTCCGTGTGCCCCCGCGCGAGACGCGTGGAGTCTCGCCGCCTGGAAGGCGGCGCCACGTAGTGCCGGCCTCCGGCCGGCAGCGGGCCGGGCAGCTTGGCCACGCCGAAGCTCATAGGACGTCAGTCCAGTCCGTTGGGGAGTTCCCGCTCGCGTCTTCGGCATCGGGCAGACTCGTGCTATCATCTGCTCAGCCTGGGCCCTGGTGCCCTTCGTGAGCATTCCCGTCGAGGAGGGGCCGATGATTGAGTTCCTCACTTCCCCATGGCTTAGCACATTCGAGTCCATGGTCCACGCAACGAGATCCTCCCTGGTCATCTCGTCTCCGTACGTTGGCCGGCAACCGTGTGAAATCCTCAGGGAAGCAGCGGGGACCCGAGCGCTCAAGCTTGACTTGATGATCGTGACGGACCTCTCACGAGACGTCCTGCTGAGAGGCGCCACGGACGTGGAAGCGCTCTGCGATGTGGCCAACTCATTCCCGCACGCCGAGGTTAGGTTCCTGCCCAGCCTGCACGCCAAGGTCTACGTGGCGGACGAGCGATGCGCCGTTGTGACCTCAGCCAACATGACGGCGAGCGGGCTGTGTCACAACTTCGAGTACGGGGTCAAGATCGCTGACAAACGGCTTGTCTCGCAGATACACCGAGATGTTGTCGAGTATGCGCAGCTGGGCACTCCCATTGAGAGCACTAAGCTCAGGTTCCTGGCGGACCTCGCCAAGGAGCTAAACGGGGCACGCAGGCGTGCCGAACGAACCATACAGAAACGCCTGCGCTCCGAGTTTGACCGGAGACTCGGCGAGTTCAGCGACGAGATACTGAGGGCGCGGGCCGCAGGGAGGACACCTCACGCCATCTTCGCGGACGCGATTCTGTACTTGCTGCGCCGGGGTCCGATGCCAACGGCCGAGCTGCATCCACTCATCCGGGGCATCCACCCGGACCTGTGCGATGAAGCTGTTGACCGTGTCATTGAGGGGAAGCACTTCGGCAAGAAATGGAAGCATGCTGTCCGGACTGCCCAGCAGCATCTGAAGCGGCGGGAACTCATTGAGCTGAGAAACGGCAAATGGCGCTTGACTAAGGGCTGAGCCCGCAGGACAGCACGTCCCGAATGTGCCGCTGCCCCGCGCCTGCGCCCCGCTCAGGCCCAGACCCCGGGGATGGCGGCGCCGCAGTTCTCGCACTTGCCGTCCTTGATGCGCACCGCCCCCACGTGGAAGCCGTAGCGCTCGATGACCTTCGCCCCGCACGAGTGGCAGAACGTGTTCTCGTAGTCGTGGCCCGGCAGGTTGCCCGTGTAGGCGTAGTGCACCCCCTCGGCGACGGCTATCTCGCGCGCCCGCTCCACGGTCCGGGCCGGCGTGAGGTTCAGGTTGCGCATCTTATAGTCGGGGTGGAACCGCGTGAAGTGCATCGGCACGTCCGCCCCCACGTGCTGCACCACCCACCGGCTCAGGTCGCGCAGTTCGTCCTCGGAGTCGTTCAGGCCGGGGATGAGCAGCGTCACCAGCTCGGTGTGCATGCCCTGTTCTTTGAGCAGCACGATGGTGTCCAGCACCGGCCCGAGCCGCCCGAAGACGTGGTCGCGGTAGAACTCCTCGCTGAAGCCTTTCAGGTCTATCTTGACCGCCGAGAGCACCTCGCAGAGCCGCTTCATGGGCTCGGCCTGGATGAAGCCGTTCGAGATGCTCACCGCGCGGACGCCGGCCTTGCGGGCCTCGGCCGCCGTGTCCAGCATGTACTCGTAGAAGATGGTCGGCTCCGAGTAGGTGAAGGCGATGACGGGGCACTGGTAGCCGCCCGCTACCTCGACGACCCTCTGGGGCGGCATGTGCTCCGTCTCTATGTCCTCGGGGCGGACCTGGCTGATCTGCCAGTTCTGGCACCACTGGCACTCGACGTTGCAGCCGGGCGTGGCGATGGAGAAGGCCCGGCTGCCGGGCAGGAAGTGGAAGAGCGGCTTCTTCTCGATCGGGTCCACGTGGGCGGCGCAGACGCGGCCGTAGACGAGCGTCTTGTAGACGCCGCCCTGGTTCTCGCGCACCTCGCAGTAGCCCCGCTGGCCGTCGCTGGTGATGCACTCGCGGGGGCAGAGCAGGCAGCGGACCCGCCCGCCGCCGAGCTTCTCGTAGGCGAGGGCCTCCCGGTCGCTGACCCGCGTGTCGGCGAGCGCCGCGCCGCACCCGAGCGGCAGCGAGGCCAGGGCCGCCCCGGCCCCGGCCTTAATGAAGTCCCTGCGATTGAGTCCGTTTCGATACATCTTCCTACCCTTTCAGCGGTTACGCCGGGCGCACGGGG
>LJUE01000214.1 GCA_001303885.1 Planctomycetes bacterium SM23_32
CTCCCTCACGCCGTCCGCGTCCTCCAGCAGATGGCCCGTCCGCTCGGCCAGGCCTTCCTGCCGGTCGGCCGCATGCTGGGGGCTCCGGCCCCCCGCGAACATGCGCATCTGGTCGGCCAGGCGCTCCTGCCTGCCGGCCAGGCGGGAGGCATCCTCGCCCGCCGACGGCGGCGCGGCGGCCTCAGCTCTGAGGCGCTCCGTCAGCGCCGACAGGGCCGCGGCCGCCTGCCCGGCGTGCTGCGTCGCTGCGGGCAGTTCGGCGGCGTGCAGCCTGCGTGCCGCCCGCGCCCCCTCGCGGGCCGCTTCCATGGCCGGCTCCTCCGTCCCGGGCGCAAGGTCATCGGCGCGCAGGGCGAGGTCCGCCGCGTCGCTTGCCAGGTCGTCCTGTTGCCGGCGGAGGTCGGCGAACTGCGCTTCCTGCAAGTCGGCAGCGGCCCTGCGGCGCTGCTCGGCGGCTTGGCGGGTGCGCCTCTCCAGGTCGCGCTGGCGCTCCGTCAGGCTGGCCAGGCGCTCCGTCCGCTGCTGTTTGCTCTCGACCGGCCTGTAGCCGTCAACGGCCTGGCGCAGTTCCTGAGCCAGCGCGTCGGCGAGTTCCGTCGCCTCCTTAACGGCTTCGACGGCCGTGCCCTTGGACTCGTCCCCCGGGTTGCTGCGTGCTTCCTTGGCGGCGTCCGCCGCGTGGTTCATCCTGTCGGTGGGGTCGCGCCTGTCGAACGCGTTGTTGGTCTGCCATCCGGCCTGTCGGGCCTCTTGCCTCAGTGCGGCGGAGTCCCTGGCGAGCATCCGCTGCTTCTGCGATAGGTCGTGGAGCTGCGGCGCGGCGGGGTCCTGCCGGGCGGCCTCGGCCTGGCGCAGCACGGCCTGCTGCTCCCTGCCCAGGCTTCCGCCCGCCTCCCGCTGCTTGAGGACGGCCTGGTCGAGGTCCTGGCGGCGGATGTCGTCGGCGGCGTCCCGCATCTGGTCGGCCTGATGGGAACTCAGGTCGTCTTCGGCGGCTTCCCGGGCGAGGCGCTCCTGCTGCGCGGCGAGGTCCAGCAGCTCCTCGTCCAGGGCCTGGACTTTCTGCACCAGTGCCGTGTCCGCGGTCAGCGCGTCCTGTTGCTCCTTCAGTTCGCGGGCCTCGCCGGCCAGGTCGCGGGCGTTCAACTGGGACAGCGGCCACAGGAGTGCCTCGTCCAGCGCAGCGCGCACGTCCCGGGCCAGCTCGCGTTGCACCTCCGCCCACCGTTCAGGCGTCAGGTCCAGCTCTTCCCACAGGAGGTCCTGGGGTGCCTGTTCCATTGCCGCCCGCGCGGCGGCCAGTTCGGCTTCGGCCCGCGCCAGCTCGGCAAGCTCCTGGCGGCGCCGCGCCGCCCGCTCCATCGCCCCGAACTCGTCGAGCATCTGCGAGACGGCCGCCTCGGCCATCTGCACCTGGAAGTCGGCCTCGTCCGCCAGTTCCGTGCGCTGCTCGGGCCGTTCGGTGAAGCCGACCTGGCCGGCCAGGTTCGCAGCGGGGGCGATGCGCTCGTCGGCCACCTCCTCCAGGCGCGGGCCCAGCGGCCCGAAGACGCTCCAGGCCAGTTGCTGCGACAGCTCCCGCGCCGTGCCCTCGGCCGTGTCCAGATGCTCCAGCATGCCGGCCAGCGCCTCGCGCGCACCGGGCGGAATGTCGTCCGAGCGTCCCAGGCCGGGAGCGGCGCGGGCGGAGTCCTTGCGCGCGGCCGACAGCTCCGCCAGCAGGCCTTCCAGGCTGGCCCTGATCTGCTCTCCCCACGCCAGCAGCGCCTGGTCCACGAAGGACAGGGCAGCCCTGTCCAGCTCGATCGTGCGGGCCTCGGACAGGCCCTCTTGCGGTCCCTTGAGCGACGGCGGCAGGCTGTCCGTCGCGCGCAGCCGCAGGGTCAGCCGCCGGGCGCCCCGCAGGCCCACCGCACCCAGGTCCAGCACCGTCGTGCCGGTCGTGACGGCCCCGGGCGGCCCATCGGCGCCGGGCAGGGCGACGGGGACGGGGGCCGGCTTCCCGACGTCGGTGTCCAGCACCAGCTCCGCGCCGGTGATGCCGAAGTCGTCCCCGATGGCAAAGGCGAGCGGCAGCTCGTCGTCCGGCCGCAGGCGCAGCCGCTTCTCCTGGGGCTCCAGTATGCGGACCGTCGGCGGCAGGTCGGGCAGGGCCTCGATGGCGTGCTCCTCCGGCCTGTTGCGGAAGCCGTAGACGTCCGTGAACGCGGCCCGCCATCGCCCCGCCAGGCCGGGCTCCAGCTCCAGGCCGAGCTCGAACGCCGTCGTGCCGTACTCGGCGGGCTCCAGCCGGCTCGTCGCGTCCGGGCGCGGAACGCCGTTCACGATCAGGTCGGCGCTTTCGACGCGGGTATTGGTCGTTGCGCGAACCGTGACCCTCGTGCCCGCGATGGCGGAGATGTCGCCGTCGGTGGGGCGCTCGACGCGCGGCGCGAGTCCCGTGTAGTCCGGGTAGTCGTAACGCAGCGCCAGGTCTGTCAGGGCGGGAAAGGGGACCACCTGCACGGTGTAGTAGCGGCTCAGCGCATCGCCGGCGTGCACGCGATAGCGGAAGCCCTGCTGATTGGGGCCGACGGTGAGGGCGAAGCGCCGGCTCGGGCTGTCCGGGTCGAAGAGGCGGGCCATCGGCTCGACGGCCTCCGTGCCGTCACCGCGGGGCATTCGCAGCTCGGCGCCCCTGACCGCCTGGCTTGCCACGTCCACCTCTATGCGGACGCTGCGGCCCTCGGTGATGAGGAGGTCGCCCGGCGTGACGCTCAGGTCGTCGCCGGAGAGGTTGGCGAGGTTCAGGTGGGGGCCGACCGCCCGCATCAGCAGGCGCCACGTCCTGGCAGGCCATGCGAGCAGCAGCAGGCTGAGCACCGCCGCCAGGCCGAACGCCGTCAGCAGGGCAGGACGCGCACGCCGGAACGTTATCTCGCGACGCGGCCTGAGCAGGCGCACGTCCTGGCTGGCTTTCGCGACCAGGGCGGCGATTAGCGCCTCCGATCCGCGCGACTCGGGCGCGTCGCTGCTGCTGAGCAGTTCGACGGCCGAACTGATGCGCTCCTGGAGTTCGGGGTGCTGGGATTCGATGGCCCTTGCCACGCCGTCCAGGGTGAGGCTGCGGGCGAGCGGGCGTGCCAGCAGCCACCCGGCCCCGACCGCCGTCACGGCCAGCCCCGACAGGCTCAGGGCGTACCGCACGCGCAAGGAGAAGATGACCAGGCCGGCGTCAATGGCCATGATGGCCAGCAGCACGCCGAGAGCCAGAGCGCCCGCCGCCCCGATGCCGCGCACGGCGATGACGAGCCGGGCGCGCCGGATGAGCCGCCGCAGCGAGCGGACGATCACCTCGGGCAGCGCCGCCCGGTCCTCGCGTCCAGGCCTGTGTCTCATGGCAGTCCCACCTTCCTGCGCAGCACCCACTCGGCGGTCGCCAGGCCCAGCATCAGCGCCAGCAGGGGCCACGAGTCCCAGAGCGCATACTCGCTGCTCTCCTGGAGGGAGAGCACGCTCGCACCCAGGGCCTCCAGCACGCGCATCGCCTCGGCCGGGCCGACGGCGACCCCGCCGGTCTCCCCGGCCAGCAGCCCCGGCAGTTCCCAGTCGGCGCCCAGCTCGATCAGCTCGCTGCTCGCCGCCGGGTCCACGGAGAACTCCGCGACCACGCGCTCCACGCCCTCTTCCGCCAGCGCAGCCCTGACCTCGGGTCCCTCCAGCTCGACGCGGTATGCGCCGCTGGGCAGCTCGCCCAGGTCGGCGACGTAGGTGCCCGGCTGGTCGCCAATGTACGCCAACCTCCGGCGCAGCACAAGGCCGTCATCCCGGTAGACGGCGACGGCGGCCTCGTCGCTCACCAGCGGCGCCAGATCGGGCCCCAGCATCCTCGCCCGCACGTGCACGCGGCAGTGGAGCGGATAGCGCGCCCTGTCCGTGCCCAGCTTGACCAGGGCGGTGCCGGCCGGCAGCTTGCCGGCGGTCGCCCACCGCAGCACCTGGCCCCAGAACCTGTGGTGGTAGGTGTCGCCCTCGCGATACCGCAGCCGCCAGGTGCGGTCGAAGGCCAGGAACACGGCCTGCCCCAGCCCGGCGTTCTGGACCACCACCAGGGCGTTCTGCTCCCGATACTGCCGGTCGTACTGCTCCGGGTCGGCGACGTCAGGGGGCACCGCATAGGCGAGCACGGCGGCAGCGGGCTTGGGGACGGACGCGGCGTGGCGCCAGTGGATCGTCGGCCGCGAGAGCCACAACGCGGCGTTCTCCTCGGCATCGGGCTTAAGGCGCATCAGGACGCTGTCCGCCCCCTCGGGCGTCAGGGCGATCCGGCGGGCCTCCGTCGAGGCGGTCGCGCTCCGACGCTCGGCCGGCAGCGTGGTGACGGGAAGCACCTCGGAGAGGGGCGTCCCGGCGAAGGCGTGCGGCATGAAACGCGGCCCGGCCACGGCCACCAGCGTGCCCCCGCGGTCCACAACGAAGCGGCGGACGGCCTCCTGTGCGGGCGCCGGCAGATCCGCCGGCGAGACGTCGCCCAGGATAATCACGTCGAACCGAAGCCACTCGGCTTCACTCTCCGGCAGGCGCGCCGCTTCCGCCTCGCCCGCCGGCCGCGAGGCGGACGCCGCGATCCGGAGGCGTTCCTCGCGCCCCGCCACGCGCTCCGGCTGGAACAGCACGTGCTGGAGCCTCACCGTCTTGTCCCGCCCCGAGAACAGGTTCTTCAGGTAGCGATACTCCCAGCGCGGCAGGCCCTCCACAAGGAGGAGGTGGACCTGGTCGTCGGTAACACTCACCGTGAGAGGGTACTCGTTGTTGTCGGCGAACGCCTCGCCCTCGACCGCTTCCACGCGCACCCGGTAGGAGAGCAGGCCCGTCTCAGGCGGCGTGTCGGACAGCTCGACGCGCGTGCGGTAGGCGGATGCCGGCACCGGGACAGCCTGCGAGTGCACCACGGTATCCTCGCGCAACAGCAGCACGTTGGCCGTGCTGCCGGCCATGCCGTCCAGCTTCAGGTCCGCCGCCACGTGGATGCTGTCCCCCGCGTAGACGACGTCGGGGGCTTCAATGCCGGCCACGGCCGCGTCCCGGGGCGGCCGCTCACTGCCCAGGACGACCGTGCAGACGGGCACCTGCTCCCTGGCCAGCCGGCGCGCCAGCGGGGCCACCTGCTCCGGCGCGTTGTGCCGGCCGTCGCTCACCACGATGACGCCGGCCAGTTGCCCGGAGGGAACGTCGGACAGGGCGCGCCGCAGGGCGCCGGCCAGGTCGGTCCGCAGGGCCGAGCCGGCGGAGCCGTCGGCCCCCCCGTCGAGGGGCGCCTCGGCGGCCTCAGCGCGAGAGCAGCCCGCCGAAGGACGGCCCGCCCTGCGCCTCGCCGGCGTCGGCGCCCCTGAGCACATGGTCGGCGAGCTCCCGCCGCGTCCACTCGCCTACGGCGTCCACCGCCGCGCGCTGCTCTTCAGACAGCACGTCGTAGTACGCCTCGTCGAGCCGGACACCGAGGTCATGGAGCCGGGGCGTCGAAGCGTCGAGGCCCGGCAGGGCCCCCTTCAGCCCCTCGACCAGCGGGGCGGCCGGGGTCTCGTGGGCCGGCCCCTCACCGGTCAGCAGGCCGGCGACGTCGCGCAGTCGGTCGCCGGCCGTCGTCAGGGCTTCGATCAGCTCCCCGGTCAGCTCGGCATCGTCCCCTGCCAGTTCGCCCAGCGCCTGGGTCCGGCGTTCCACCGCGCGTCCGGCCTCCTCCAGGGCAGCCCGGAGCCGGTCCGACCGGGAGCGCAGGTGGCGCTGCTGCGCCTCGGCGTCGAGTTCGTCCAGCATTGAGAGCCACTCGGCCTGCTCGGCCAGCTCGCGCCTGACTGACTCGAGTTCGCGGGCCGCCGTTTCAAGGCGGTGCGGGCGCGAGAGCAGGCCCGGCCGCAGCAGCTCGGCGATGCGCATCCTCTCCGACACGCCGAGTTGTCCATCAGCCACCTGCATGGAAGCCGACCGGTCGGCCAGCACGGCGACGCAGCGCCGCACGTGACGCACGTGCTCGGCGCGGAAGACCGGCTGGGCCAGCATGGCGACCACCAGCAGCGCCAGGCCGACGCGCATCGCCGGCAGCGCCGCCCCCGCGCGGCTCGGCACCGTCTGTCGCTCCAGGGAGTAGAGCGCCAGCGCGGCCTCCACGGCACACGCCCCCGCCAGGGGCGGCAGCCAGAGCGGCCAGTTGGTTGTCAGCGCGATCCAATGCCCGAGCGCCCCGGCGGTCGCAGCTAGCGCGACGGTCCCGATCCCAAGCCGCAGGGCGGCCAGGCCGGCGCGGGCGGGACGGCTGCCGGGCTTGCGGCCGACAAGATGCGAGCCGACCCACGCCGCCAGCCCGGCGGCGGCCAGCAGGCAGCTCAGGGCCGCCGGCAGGTCGCCGGGCAGGATGCTCCCCTGTGGGACAGCCGGCGTCATGGTTTGCCCGCCCGTTGGAATTCGGCCGCCGCGTCGGGCGCGCGCCCGGCAAGCCGGCGGCGCAGCTCATCAGGATCATTGACCTCCATGCCGAAGTGCACCTCTTCGGCGACGTGTGAGCGGCGCTGAAGTGTGATCCACCGTGCAACGGCCACCTCGGCCAGCAGCACGACCAGGGCGCAGACGGCCAGTTGCCGCCACAGCTCCCGCCCCGGGATGTCACCCCTCAGGGCGGCGACCATCTCCTGCGTGGTTGAAGCGCGGAAGACCGCGACGTGGCGGCGGACGCGTTCCAGGTCGGCGGCCGTGAGCGGGGTGAGCCGGCTCTCTTCCGGGTCGCCGAGCACGACGAACGGCACCTCCACGCGCGGTCCGGTCTGGTCCCCCTGCTCGCCGCCCAGCACGATGCGATGGAGGCCGGGCTCGCGCGTCCGGCGGAACGACGCCCTGCACACCTCACCGTCGGGAGTCACCGTGACCGGGAGCCGCTCTCCGGACGGCGTCACGACCTGCGCCTGATCAAGCGCCATGCCCCCGCTGCCCGGCAGCTCGACGGCGACCGGCATGCCGGGCCGCACGTTCAGCTCCCGCACGGTCGGTGCGGCGAGGTAGTAGGTGAGCTCGTGGACCAGGGGGACGAAGCTCTTCAGCGTCGGCAGGTTGCTGTCGCGCCGGCCCAGCGCCACCGCTGCCAGCAGCACGGAGCCCCTGCCCAGCCTGCGCTCGACCAGCAGCGGCTGGCCGCCGGCCAGCGTCGCGGCCACGCGCACGGCCGAGGGGCGGGCGGTGACCCCGGCGCAGCTGGCGGAGTACCGGCGCGTGCCTCGGGCGCCGGTCTCGCCGGCGGCCGGCTCCTTCGACCACGAGGCGCTGAAAGTCGCGGCCGAGCCGGAGCGTTCGGACCTGCGCCGGGCGGCCATTGAGGCCTACTGGCTGCTC
>LJUE01000215.1 GCA_001303885.1 Planctomycetes bacterium SM23_32
CTGGCTGTAGGCGGCCTCGTTCCACGCCGCGTCCGGGTCGCCCAGCAGGGGCGCCAGGCTCCTGCCCTCCAGGTGGTCGGGCAGCGGCAGGCCGCACAGGTCGCTCAGGGTCGGGTAGATGTCCACGAACTCCGTCAGCCCGTTCGAGCGCCGCCCGTTGCCCGCCATGCCGGGCGCGCGGAAGATCATGGGCACGTGGACGCTCGTCTCGAAGTTGCAGTGCTTGCACCACAGCCCGTGCTCGCCGAGGTTCCATCCGTGGTCGCCCCAGAGCACCACCACGGTCTCCTGGCGCAGCCCCAGCCCGTCCAGCTCGGCCAGCAGGCGGCCCACCAGCGCGTCCACGTAGCTGGTGCAGGCGTAATAGCCGTGGATCAGGTGCCTCGCCATCGCGCCGGAGAGCGGGCCGGTGGGCGGGATGCCGTAGTACGCGCGCAGCTCCGCCCAGTTGTGCATGGCGATGTCCGGGCAGTCCCTGGGCTTGAACGGGTTGTCGGCCAGGTCTATCTCGTCGGCGTTGTAGAGGTCCCAGTAGCGTTTGGGCGCGCAGAAGGGCAGGTGCGGCTTGTAGAAGCCGACGGCCAGGAAGAACGGCCCGCTCTCAAGCTGCCGCAGCGTCCGGACGGCCTGCTCGGCCGTGGCGCCGTCGGGATAGGCGTCGTCCCCCACGTCGCCCGCCTCGGTCGGCGAGCCCCACAGGCCCGAGGTCTGCCCGGCCGAGACGCGCCGACGGTACTCGTTCAGCGCGCGGCTCTGCTCCAGCGCGTAGCCGGCCACGTGCGGGTGCCAGGGCCTCTCGCTCCAGCCCGGCAGGTCGTCGTCCCGGTGGTGGTAGACCTTGCCCAGGCTGACGGTCGCGTAGCCGTGCCGCTTGAAGTGCTGGGGCAGCGTGAGCACGTCGGGCAGCGCTTCGCGCACCGGCGTCTGCAGGTCGTAAATCGTCGTCCTGTCGGGGCGCAGACCGGTCAGCAGGCTCGCGCGGGACGGGGCGCAGACGGCCTGCTGGCAGTAGGCGTGGGTGAAGGCCACCCCCTGGTCGGCAAGGGCGTCCATGTGGGGCGAGACCATCTGCTGGTGACCGTAGCAGGCGAGCTGCGGCCGCAGGTCGTCCACGGCGATGAAGAGCACGTTCATTCGCCGCCGGCCGCCGGCCCCGACGGCGAGCGAGGGCAGCGCCGCAGCGGCCGCGCCGGCCCCCAGAACTCTGAAGAACTCGCGCCGGCCCATCTGCTCTTTCACGCTTCGCCTCCCCGCGACCAGGCGCCGACCGTCTGCGGCGCGCTGTAGGGGCCGCAGTTGCAGACATAGTCGTCCGGCGTCTGCCCGTGCCGGGCGAACTCCTCGGCGAAGTGCTCCCACAGCGTCCGCTTCTCCCGGCAGAAGGCCACCGGCGTCTCGGGGCTCGCCCGGTTCAGCTCCTCGAACATGAACTCGTAGACCCGGACGCGCCACTCGTCGGGCACCTCGCAGCCGTCGGCGTGGGGTTCGCCCTGCGCTTCCGCCATAGCCTCCGCGAACCCGTCGTCCAGCAGGGAGACGTCGAAGAGCCGCTGCATCTCCTGCCAGTCGAGGAAACGGATCGTCTCGATGGTGATGACGTCGGGGTCGGCGACGGCAAGGAGCCGCTCGATCATCTCCCGGTTCTCCCGACGCCAGCCCTTCACCGGTATGATGGGCGAGAAACGCACGCGCACCGGGTAGCCGGCTTGCCGGCACTTGCGCACCGCCTCGATGCGCCCGTCCATCGGCGCCGAGCCGCGCTCGAAGCGCGCGCACTGCGT
The DNA here is from genome assembly GCA_001303885.1 of Planctomycetes bacterium SM23_32. Taxonomy (GTDB): domain Bacteria; phylum Planctomycetota; class Brocadiia; order SM23-32; family SM23-32; genus SM23-32. Next base: position 1,782 of record LJUE01000215.1, read on the forward strand.
GCGCCCGGCGATGCTCCAGCAACAGACGGTGTGGCCGCGGTGGCCGTAGTCGAGCAGGAAGTCCACGTGGTCGCTCTTGCCCACGTAGAGCTCGAGCGCCTGGCCCGGCCTGCGCGCGAAGTAGTCAATGAGCAGCTTCGCCCCGCCGTACTCCGGCTCGAAGCAGACGGTGTCCGTGTAGTTGTCGTACTGGAAGAGCGTTTGCCGCGGGCACCTCTGGAGCCAGCCGTCCAGGCGGCCCACGAACTCCTCCATGTTCGTCATTACGTTCTGGAACCGGCCCAGGTGGCAGTAGGCGCAGCGGAAGTGGCAGCCCACGATGGTGTGGAGCTGATAAGCCGGCTGGCAGACAAGGCCCGTGCGCTCCCGGTAGGCAGCCGAGCCGGAGTCGCGCCAGTCGAAGCCGCCGTAGCCGTCGAACTTGTGCTGCTCCAGGGCGGGGAACGCCTCGGCACGGCGCGTGCGCTCAGCGTCCGCGTCGTCGAAACGGAAGCGGTTGAAGATGACGACCGGCTCGAAGTCGGCCTCCATGCCATGGCGCGGGGTGGAGGGGAGTTCCTCCCGGAGGATGCGGGCCAGCCCGGCGTCGTCCACGCGGCGCACGTCGTCGGTCAGCACGCCGGGGCGGAGCCGCTCGGCCCGCGCCCGCGTGAGCGGGTCGTCCTCGACGCCCTCAACGATCAGTAGCTTCGACGCCCGGATGGGTATCACTGTCCACGTCCTGCTCTGGGAATATGCCGGTCAGTTGCCGATGACCAGCTCGTACCAGAGCGTACGGTAGCGCGGGCCGAGCTGGAACCCCACCGCGCCGTCTTGGGCGCTCGCCTCCACCTCGCCGCGCCGCGAGCCGTCGGGTGCCAGCGCATAGACCCTGGCGGACCGGCCGGCGGGCAGGTTGAGCGTCAGCGGCACGCCCTCGCAGAGGGTCGGCCCCTCTCCCCAGTCGGTGCCGACGGAGGTGCGCTCGGCGTTCCAGCCCATGCCGCGGTTCTCGCAGCGGCTCACGGCCGTTATCAGGTAGCGGCCCGGGGCGCCGAGCTGCTGCCCCTCGACGGCGTTGATCGTGACCACCGAGAAGCCGTCCAGCGAGGTCGGCCCGGGCGAGAGGCTCAGGGCCGCGGCCTCCAGCGTCCGGCCGGCGGCGAAGCCGACCAGCCCCGCGCAGTCGCGCCCTCGGAAGCTGACGAATCCGCGGCCGTCTGCGCCCACCTGCCACTGCACGTCGGCGGCCTCGTTGGTCCTCTGTGGGCTGCCGAGGCCGGGAACGGCGATGCCGAGCTGCGCCTCCTGCCAGGCCAGCCGGTCCACGCCGCCCAGGTAGGCATTCGGAGCGAAGTTCCACGGACGCCCCTCCGTCATGTGCTGGACCCGCTGCTGGAGGGACAGCTCGGCCGCCGCCCGCCGCGGGGCCGGCCCGAGCCCGCCGCCCCGGAAGGCGTGCGAACAGGCCGGCTGCTGGGCCAGCCGCACGGGGTCGGCCTTCAGGTCGAAGAACGTGGTGACCTGGTCGCTCTCCCAGTCCTGGTGCGCGTAGGTGTAGGTGAGCAGGCCGTCCCATCCCTGCCAGGCGCCGTAGACGGCCAGCAGGGCAAAGCCCTCGGCGCGGTAGTCGTTGGGGGCGGGATGGTTGTACTCGCTTACGGTGAAGGGGAGCCCGAAGACACGCCTGCCCGCCAGGTCGGTGATGGTCGAGCCGGCCGGGTCGTTGACCATGGGCACGTTGCGCACGTACCAGTTGTTGCGGTCCCAGGGGCGGCCCGGGAAGACGGGGTGCTGCCAGTAGTTGTGCGAGTCGAGGAAGTCCACCGTCTCGGCGGCCACGTGGGGCGGCGTGTTGCCGATGGCCGTGCCGGTGACCGGCATCCTGACGCCGAGCTCGCCGTGCAGGTAGGCGACCATGTCCTTGTAGTAGGTGACCTCGGCGTCGCGCATGAACCGCAGCGCGTCGAGCCGGCAGGGAACGGTGCGGCGGAACCAGTCCCGCTTGAGCACCCAGGCGGCCCCGCCCAGCGCCTCGTCGGTCGGCAGGCCGTAGACGGCGGCCCGGCGCAGGCTCGCACCGGCAACCGAGACCTGGAACCCATCCTTCGGCAGGTCGGTCAGGGATATGCGCCCGCCGCCCTGGCCGCCGGCGTTGGGCGCGTCGCTCTCGGAGCTGGTGAAGTAGACGACGTGCTCGCGCCAGTCGGGGCCGACCGGCACCTGCTGCCAGAGCCCGAGCGAACCCCAGGGCTCGTGGTCCTGGCCGCAGCTCAGCACGACGGTCTCCCGTCGGTTGGCCCGCAGGCGCATCTTCAGTTCGTAGACCGTGCCCTGCCGGATGGCGATGGCCGGCCAGAGCACCTGCACGTGCCAGCCCTGGTCGCTCGGCCTGCTGACCGTCACGGTGCGCAGCAGTTCGCCCGTTGGTCCCCGCGTCTCGGTGAGCTCGGCCGCCGCCTGCCCCGCCACCTGGAGGCGCGGGGCGGAGCGGGGCGCTTCCAGCATGTTCTCGTCGCCGCCGATAACCTCGCCTGGGGACCACGCCTCGCGCAGCTCGCCCGTCGAGGCGTACTCGTGCCGGAGCCACTCGTTCCACTGCCGCTCCAGCTCCTCCAGGTAGGGGCGGGGCAGGTCGTCCAGCGAGCCGCCCGAGCCGAAGTAGGTGCTGAGGAACCCGTTCTCGTTCGTGATCTCGACCATCCCGTGTAGGCGTTCACGTGGCGCATCAGCATCCGGGCGTAGCGCTTCTGCTCCTCGATGCAGCGGGGGTAGAAGAGGGAGACGCCTTTGCCGAGCCCGGGCAGGCTCTCGCCCTCGCCGACGGCGGGGAAGCCGTCCTCGGGGCCCCAGGTGCGCGCCACGTGGAGGTTGATGTCCGTGTAGACGCCGTTCTCTTTGAGACGGGCGATCAGGTAATCGAGGCGGTCGAGCGAGTCGGGATGGAAGGAGGTGTGGGGGAAGTTCAGCCAGCCCTCTCCTTGCCAGATGCCCTGGGGGAAGCCGGCCGCGTCAATGAAGTGCATCCGCACGCAGTTGATGCCGAGGGACCCCATGCGGCGGGCCATGCGGTCCGCCACGTCGTGGGTCGGGAAGCAGCCGCCGATGCTCAGGTTCGTGCCCCAGAAGCGCACTTCGTTCCCGCTCTCGCTCAGCACGAAGCGCTCTCCCTCCACCTGCACGAAGCCCTCGGCCCCGGCCGGCGCGGGCAGCCCGGCCAGCAGGGCGGGGGCGGTGTCCTGCGCCGGGCCCTTGTAGGGCATCTGGAACGGGAAGCCCTCGAAGTCCAGCTCCTGCGCAGCGGCCAGCCCGCCGAAGACGGCGGCGGCTCCCAGCACGCAGACGACGCCCAGCCCCAGATAGTGCGAGCCCATGGTTCGGTCCCCCGTGTGTAACAGGTCAGGCCACGGCAGGCATTATAGGCAAGCGGGCCGACGCCGCAACTGGAGCGCAGCCGCCCGACAGCGCGGGCGAGGCGCTTCACGGCCTGCGCGACACCGCGGCGGATCAGCTCTTGTCGGTGCGGGGGATGAGGCAGAGGAAGGCCACCGGCCCGTTCCCGGCGGTGAAGGAGTGCTCCTCCCCGGGCGGCATGTAGACCACGTCGCCGGGCCGGAACGGGCGCTCGCCGCCCTCGCCGAACACTGTGCCTTCGCCTTCCAGGATGTAGACCTCGTGCTCCCAGTCGTGGGCGTGGCGGGGCGTGCGGCCGCCGGGCTCCAGCTCGAAGCGTCGCATCAGGAAGTTCGGCGCGCCGTCGTCCTGCGCGACGAGCCAGCGCACCTTCGCGCCCTGCGCGCCGGCCTCCTCCACCTCCTGCGCTTCGACCTCGTCGTAATGCACGTGCTTCACTGGGTTGCCTCCAGGCTGAACGTCATCGGTCCGCGCTACTGGCCTGCCACGCCGACGGGCCTGACCGGCAGATAGAGGGAATACGTCTTCCACTCTCCCGAGGGGGCCCCCCGCGTCGCCCCAGCAAGTTCCTGAGCGGTCGCGATGTGCTCCTCCAGCCGTTGCGAGGGCTCTCCCATCATGGCGAGGAGCGCCTCTCCGGTCAACCGCCGACGCGGCCCCCGTCGGGCCGGAGACCCGCGCGTCCGCCGGACGACCGGCGGCGGTAGGCAGATTGAACGCCCGCACCGGACGTGTTACATTCCGTCGGGCATGCGCCTTTGCCGCTCCCCTCGTCCGGTCAGAGGAGGCCGTTCAGCATGAGAAGACACCTCGCCGCCACGTGTGCGGCGTTGCTGATCTGCTGCGTGCTGGTGCCCGCGGCCGCCGGCCTCGCACACAGGGGCACGCGTGAGCCGCTGGCAGGGGATGCGGACGCGCCCCCGTTGCGCCCGCCCGTCTACACGGCCGTCGTCAACCAGATCCCGGACATGCTCCAGACGGACCCCCATGCACGGCTCCCCGACGGCGGGAAGGCATACTGCGGGCCCGTGGCCGTCTCCAACTCGCTGGTGTGGCTGGACGCGGTGGGCTTCCCGGACATGGTCCCAGACGTGCGCAGTCCCTCGGCGGCCCAGGCGGACCTCGCCCGGCTGCTTGGCTCCGCCGGCTACATGAACACTGACCCGACGGCGGGCACGGGGCCGGCCGGGGTACTGCTGGGCGTCCAGAGGTACGTGCGCGAACGCCTCTACCAGTACGAACGTCTGGAGTATCAGGGTTGGCGCCCGCACCCCGCGGAGTTCCGCACCGGCGTCGCCGTCCCGGAGCTCTCCTTTATGCAGGAGGGCATCCTCGGGGCCGGGGCGGTCTGGGTCAACATTGGTTGGTACACCTATGACCGCCGTCGGGACGAGTATCGGCGGGTCGGCGGCCACTGGGTGACGATGGTGGGCTACGGGGAAGACGAGGAGGGCCGGCCTCACCCCCACATCATCATCGTGCACGACCCGGCGCCGCGGGCCGGGGTGCATCCGGCCCACGAGTACGTGCTGCTCAGGCAGATACAGTCGGGCACG
>LJUE01000216.1:0-1282 GCA_001303885.1 Planctomycetes bacterium SM23_32
GCCTCGGTCGTGAGGCGGTTGTTGAGCATCTGCGCCAGGACGTCCCGGTAACCCGATGCCGTCAGCCCCACGACGTCGGCGACGGCGCGCTGGGCGGCGGCCGCTTCGCCCTCGGGGCCGGCACCGGCCAGCCCTCTGAGTTCGTGCTGCCGTTCAACCTGCTGCTCGAGGTCCCGGCGCAGGTCCTGCTGCCGCAGCAAGAGCGCGGACAGGAGCTCATGCGCCGTCACGATACGGAAACTCAGCGGGGCGCTGTGGCCGGAGTTGGGGCCGTCAACCGCGCAGTTGTCGCGCGCGGCCCCCGTCACCGTCAGGCGCGCGCCCGGCGCCAGCGGCGCCTCGCTCAACTCCAGGACTTTGTCCGCCGCCGCGCGCGGCCGGGCAGCGCCCTCCCACAGCGCGCGGCGACTGCGGACCGGTCCCTCGGGCCCGCCGGCACGAGTCTGCTCAAGCCAGAGGGCCTCCACGCCGTAGTCGTCCGTCGCCTCCACGGCGAGCGGCACGCGCGCATCGGGCACCAGCAGCTCTCCGACGCCGGACGCCGCGAGCTTGACGGTGGGCGGCGTGTCCTCAACCGCCCGCACCTGGGCGGACAGCGGCCCGGCGCTCCCGACGCCGAACGTATCCGTCAGTGTCACCTCGCACCGCACGTCGCCCGCCACCTCGAAGGAGAAGGAGGCCGACCTGCCGCCCCGCAGCGGGTCCGACCCGAGCAGCGAGTCGCCGACCCGGCAACGGGCCGACGCGAGCGCCTTGGTCGCCTCGAGTTCGATCGTCACAGCGCTCCCGACCGGCACCTCGAAGACGCCGGAGGTCCAGGGCAGCTCGACCGGCCGGTCGCCGATGTAACCGGGCGGCTCGACAATCATGTGGGCGGCCTTCACCTCCGGGCGGTCAACCACGACGATCCGTTCCCCCTCCAGCAGCCCGTCTCCGGCGCGAACGCGCACCTCGACCGTCTCCTCGAGCGGGCCGACCTCGCAGACGAAGGTGTCGGTGCCCGTCCGCTCCATCAGCAACGTGGCGGGGCGCCGCCCCGCCGCCCCGCGCACCTCGAGCCGCGCCGTGCGTGGGACCACGCCCTCGGCGCGCACGCTGACCTCCGCCGTCTCTCCGCGTGCCACCACGGCAGGGGCGCCGGCCAGCACGAGCCGCGTGCGCCGCGGCCATTCGACGGTCGCCAGCAGCACGTTGCGCCGGAACCAGAGCGAGCCCGTCTGCGGAGCCGCCGCCGCCAGCGTCAGCAGCAACAGGCCGGCCGCCACCCCGCCGGAGAGCCACC
>LJUE01000216.1:1294-5735 GCA_001303885.1 Planctomycetes bacterium SM23_32
ACCAGCGCGCCGGGGACGATGGAAGCGGCCTGCGTCTCCGCCCGACTCACCGTTCGGGCGCGCAGCACGCCCGACACCCCCTCCTGAGCGAACTGGAGCGCGCTGCTGAGGATATCGCCCGGCCCGCGCGTGCGCCTGTCAAGCTCCAGGGCCAGCGCGCCGGGACGAAGCGGCCGCAGGAGGGGCGCGACCACGTGCCGCGCCAGCAGCCGGGCCAGGGCTGCGGCGGCCACCACGAGCACGACCGACCGGGCCGCTGCGGAGAGGCGCAGGGCGCGGTCCAGCGCGAAGTCCGCCGCTGCCACCGCGGCAGCCGCGCAGAGGAGCCGCCCCACGCCCACGGACACCATGGCCAACCGCACCATGCGCCTGAGCGCTGAGAGCCGGCTTCGCAGTACGGCGGCGTCGTCCATGCGTCGGCCCTCTGCCGGAGGCAGGGCGAGCGCTGAGGGCGCAAAAACGTTTGCACGCCCCATACCTTTGACGTATATTAACACGCCTTGTGGCCGGGGGAAACGGAGACGAGCGCCCCTATGGCCGTGCCCTTCAACGGGCGAGGACCTCATGGCCGAGATGAAGAGACACGAAGGCAATCTGAACGCCGCCGGCAAGCGTTTCGCCCTGATCGTGAGCCGCTACAACGAGTTCTTCGCCAGCCGGCTGCTCAGCGGGGCCGAGGACTGCCTGCTGCGACATGGAGCGGCACCGCAGGACGTGGAGGTGTTCCGCGTGCCGGGCTCCTTCGAGTTACCGCTTGTGGCCAAGAAAGTGGCAGACACGGGCAGGTTCGACGCCCTGGTCTGCCTGGGCGCAGTGCTGAGGGGCCAGACCCCCCACTTCGACTTCGTCGCCGCCGAGGCAGCCAAGGGCGTGGCCCGCGTGAGCCTGGAAACCGAGGTGCCCACCATCTTCGGCGTCATCACCACCGAGACGATCGAACAGGCTGTGGACAGGTCGGGCGCCCGAGCGGGCAACCGGGGCGCCGAGGCCGCGCTGGCAGCCATCGAGATGGCGAACCTGCTCGGGGACCTCTCCGCCGGATAGGGGCAGGATCGCGGTCCCCGCCGGACGCCGTTGACAGGCGTCGTCCCCGGCGCGCCGTTGCCTTCCCGACGGGGACAGAGCATTCAGCACGCAACCGCCAGGGGATGACCGTCTTTACTTTCGCCGGACGCGACATTGAGAATCCAGACCCTAGCGAGGGAGCTCGCCCTCAAAGCCCTCTACCAGCACGACCTGCTGCAAAGCCGGCCGGCAGAGGAACTGCTGGCCTTCTGCCGGCAGAACGCCGACCCCCAGGTCGCAGAGCTGGCCTGGGCCCTGGTGAGCGGCTGCATGGAGAGGCACGAGGCCCTCGACGAGGTCATCCGCCGCACCGCAGAGAACTGGGAGCTGGAGCGCATGGCCACCAGCGACCGCAACATATTGCGCATCGGCGTCTACGAGCTGCTGTTCCGCCCCGAGACGCCGCCCAAAGTGGCCATCAACGAGGCCATCGAACTGGCCAAGAAGTACAGCACCGAGAACTCGCCGACCTTCGTGAACGGCGTGTTGGACCGGATCTACACGACGCACCGGGACGCGGAGCCGGAGGAGCCGGCTCCGAGCGGCAACCCCGGCGAAGCCCCCGCTCCGGCCGGCCGGGGACCCTCCGCCGCCGTGGACGCGCTCTTGGGGCGCGTGGACCTGCACGTGCATTCGACGGCGTCCGACGGGTCGGTTGACCCTGCCGACCTGCCCGTCATGGCGGCCAGGGCGGGGCTGGCCGGCTTTGCGCTGACCGACCACGATTCGGTCCAGGGCATCGCGGCGGCACGGGCGGCGGCGCGCAGCACGGGAGTCGAGGTGTTTGCCGGTGTCGAGCTGACGGGGTACGCGCCGGCTCCCGGAGGCGAAGGCGAGGTGGAGGTCCACATCGCCGGCGTGTTCGTGGACGAGGAGAGCCCGGCGCTGCTGGAACGGCTGCGCGGCTTCCGCCAGGAGCGCGTTCGACGCGTCCGGGCCATGTGCGGCAAACTGGAGGAGCTGGGCTTGCCCATGGACGCCGACGCCGTGCTGGCGCGGGCAGACGACGGCGCGGTCGGCCGAGTGCACCTGGCCCAGGAGATGGTGGCCAGGGGGCACTGCCGCAGCCTGCGCGGGGCCTTCGAGGACTACATCGGCACCGGCGGCCCGGCCTACGTCCCGAAAGAGAAGCTAACCCCGTCCCAGGCCGTCGGGCTGGTCCGGCATGCGGGCGGCTGCTCGGTGCTCTGTCACCCGGGCGTCACGCCCATCACCGACCGCTCCATCGAGGAGCTGGCCGACGAGGGGCTGGACGCGCTGGAGGTGCATTACCCGCTCCACACGCCTCAGGACGAGAAGCGCCTGCTGGACCTGGCCCGGCGGATCGGCCTGCTGGTGACCGGGGGCAGCGACTTCCACGGCGAGGCCAAGCCGGGCATACACCTGGGCCAGGAGACGGTGTCGCTGGTGGAGCTTGAAGCGCTGAGAGAGAGGGCCGCCGCACGCCTTTGAGCCGCGGCACCGGCCCGGCCGGTCCCTTGAGGAATGCACGCTGAGCATGTCGCCCTTCGGTATGTTCAAACGGAAGAAGAAGGACGAGGCCCCCAAGGGGGCCCCGGGAGCCGGCGTGTCCGAGCAGGAGCACCAGCAGCCGACCGGGCTCTTGGGCAGGCTGCGCTCGGGCCTCCAGAAGACGCGGCTGAAGGTGACCGGCGGGCTGCGCAGCGTGCTGGCCGTGCACCGGACGCTGGATGAAGAGCTGCTGGAAGAGATCGAGGAAGCGCTCTACGTGGCCGACATCGGCCCGCGAGCCGTCATGCGCCTCTGCGAGGGCCTGCGGAAGGCCTACCGCGAAGGCCGCATCGAGGAACCCGACCAGGTGCTCGACTACCTGAAAGCCCAGATGACAGAGGACCTGAGCCACTGGGACACCGCCCTGCACCTGCCGGCCGAGGGCACGGGCGTGATCCTGGTGGCCGGCGTGAACGGCTCCGGCAAGACGACCAGCATCGCCAAGCTGGCCCACATGTTCGTACGCCGGGGCAAGCGCGTGCTGTTGGCCGCCAGCGACACGTTCCGGGCGGCCGGCGTGGAGCAGCTCCGCATCTGGGCCGAACGGGTGGGCGCCGACCTGGTGAGGAACGAAAGCGCCGACCCGGCGGCCGTCGCCTTCGACGCGGCGGAGAAGGCGCTGGCCAACGACTACGACGTGCTCATCATAGACACGGCCGGCCGGCTGCACACGCGCACGAGCCTGATGATGGAGCTGGAGAAGATACGGCGCGTCGTCGGCAACAAGATGCCCGGCGCGCCGCATGAGACGCTCCTGGTGCTGGACGCGACCACCGGCCAGAACGCCGTCAGCCAGGCCCTGCGCTTCCACGAGAGCCTGAAGCTGACCGGCATCATACTGGCCAAGCTCGACGGCACGGCCAAAGGCGGCATTGTGTGCGGCATGCGCGACCAGATAGACATGCCCGTCAAGTTCGTGGGCCTGGGCGAGGGGCCGGACGACCTGATGGCGTTCGACCCCGAGCAGTTCGTCGAGGCCCTGTTCGAGTAGACCCATTCGCCCCCGAGTCAGCGCGGACCATGACACATCCGAGTTTCGACGAGATACGGGCGCTGTTCGAACGGCACGTGATCGCCAACTATGGCCGGGTTCCCGTGGCGTTCGTGCGCGCCGAGGGCGTGCACATCTGGGACAGCGAAGGCAACAAGTACGTGGACCTGTTCCCCGGCTGGGGCACCACGCTGCTGGGACACTGCCACCCGAAGGTCACCACGGCCGTGCAGCGCCAGGCCGCCCGGCTCATCCACGTGGACAACGTCTTCTACACGGTGCCGCAGGGCGAGCTGGCCGCCAAGATAGCCGAGCATTCCTTCGGCGGGAAGTCCTTCTTCTGCAACAGCGGCGCGGAGGCCGTCGAGGCGGCCCTCAAGCTGGCCCGCCTCCACAAGGAGGCCGAGGGCCGCTACAAGGTCATCAGCATGCTCAACTCGTTCCACGGCCGCACCATGGGCGCACTGACGGCCACCGGGCAGGAGGCCTACCGCCGCGGCATGCCGCCGGTGCCGGGGTCGGTCTACGTGCCCTTCAATGACCTGGAGGCCGTCCAGCAGGCCGTGGACAAGGAGACTTGCGCCGTCATCTTCGAGCCGATCCAGGGCGAGGGCGGCATCAACGCCGGCACAGAGCAGTACGTGCGGGGGCTGCGCGAGGTATGTGACCGCGAGGGCCTGCTCTTGATCGCCGACGAAGTCTCCACCGGCATGGGCCGCACCGGCCACTGGTTCGGCCACCAGCACTACGGCATCGAGCCGGACGTCATGGCCCTGGCCAAGTCCCTGGGCAGCGGCGTGGCTATCGGCGCCATGGTGGCCCGGCCCGAGGTGGCCGAGAGCCTGGTGCCGGGCACGCACGCGTCCACCTTCG
>LJUE01000217.1 GCA_001303885.1 Planctomycetes bacterium SM23_32
CCCGAGGTGTCCCGGTCCAGCCGGTGGACCAGGTGGGGGCGGCGATAGGGGCCGTCGGCCGGCAAGTCGCGGTTGACGTGGGCCAGGAGCGAGCGGTAGAACTCGCCCCCGCCCCCCGAGCGGTCGGGCAGCACGGGGAATCCGGCAGGCTTGTTGACGCACAGGTGGTGGGCATCCTCGTGCAACACGTCGAGGTCGAGCGCGGGGGCCGGCAGAGGCGTGACCGACAGGCCGGCAGGCAGGCCCACGACGTCGCCCGTCCAGAGGGTGCGTCCGCCGGAAGCGTCCCGGCCGTTGACGCGGATGCGGCCCGAGGAGATGAGGCGCCGCAGCGAGCCCTTCGACTCGTTGATCAGCCACGAGGCGGCGAACTCCAGCAGCTCGCAGCCGGACTGCTCCTGCGGGACGCGCAGTTCGGTCCCCCTCTGCTCATCGTCGGGCTGAACCGTCATGCGGAGCCCCGGGCACGAGGGAAGCTGCCGCCGTAAGGCGCCGGCGGGCGCCCGCCGCTCAGCTATAGGGGATGGCCTCGCCGCGCAGCCGCAGCAGGTAGAAGACCCAGCCCTCGTCGCTCGGCATGAAGGTCATCTCGATGCGCAGCGTGTCGGCCTCGTCAATCCCGGCGGCGGGCCAGACGTAGAAGACCTCGTAGACGGCCGTCACACCGTTGGGCGGAGCGAACTCGTAGTGAAGGACGTCCTCGGGCTCCGGCCAGTCCTCGATCTGGAGCACCTTCACCAGCTTCATGTCTTGCATGAGCATGATCACCGGCGGTGGGGCCTCCTGCGTGAGCCGCTCCCACCATGTCTGGATGGGCCGGCGGTAGCGGCTGTGTTCGGGCAGCACCTCGTAGTGCAGCGAGGCCGCCTCCCCGGCCTCCAGCTTCTCGATGATCCGGCGCACGGTGGGCAGAAGGACCATCTCCAGCTCAGCGGGCACCTCTATGGGATCGCCGCGAACCGGCTGGCCGATCTCGAAGTCCAGGATGCGCCATTCGTCGTCGGCCTTGACGAACACGAACTCCTCGGTGAACGGCTTGCCGACGGTGGCCGATCCGTCCACCTCCAGCTCCAGCCGGTCGCCCTGCCAGCGCTTCCAGCGGACGTCGTCCACCGCTTCCTGTACTTCGAGGGTGTAACCGCTGTAACGGGCCAGCATGCTGCCCAGCGTCAGCTCCCTGCAGAGCCGGCGCACCTCGTGCCGCTTCAGCACCGGGGAGAGCAGCGGCGGCAGCAGGTCGGCGCTCTGCTCCCGCATGGCGACAACAAAGGAATCCAGCAGTGCGGCGACCTGCTCTCGGCCGGCGTCGGCCACCTCCTGCTGGCGCGGCGTCGGCGAGGCGCAGCCCACCATCACCACACAGACGGCGGCGCCGAGCAACTTGAGCGATCTGCCCACCTCGTCCTCCTTTCCCCACTCTGGCCGACGCTTCATGGTACAGCCCGCCGGCCTGCCGCGCAATCCCGAAGCCCGCCCGATCAGACCGTCGCGGGCTTCTTGCGTCCCGCCGGGGTGAACATCAGCCGGAAGACGGTCGAAATGCCGCCCCAGATCTCCCCGAACGATATCTTCGAGCTGCCCCGCCGGCGGTCCACGAACAGTATCGGCACCTCGGCGATGCGCCAGCCGCGCCCCGAGCAGTGCCAGAGCATCTCCTCCTGGAAGGAGTAGCCCCTCGAGACGATGTTATCGAGAGCGATGCCCTTCAGCACCTCCCTGCGGAAGCACCGGAAGGCTCCCGTGCAGTCGGCCGGCTCCAGGCGCAGGGCGGCCCGGGCCACCAGGTTCGAGAGCGAGCTGAGGAAGACGCGCCGCGCCGGCCAGTCCTTATGGCCTCCCCCCTCCACGTAGCGCGAGCCGATGACGACGTCGCTCTCGACGCTGGCCTCGATCATGGGGCGTATGCGGTCAGGCGGATGGGAGAAGTCGGCGTCCATGGTGACCACGCGGCCATAGTCGCGCGCCAGGGCCCAGCGGTAGCCCGCGATGTGCGCCGTGCCCAGGCCGAGCTTGCCGCCGCGCTGGAGCAGATGTATGCGGGGCTCGGCCTCGCCGAGCCGCTCCACCACGCGGCCGGTGCCGTCGGGCGAACCGTCGTCCACCACCAGCACCTCCACGCCCCGCCCCTGCCCGAGGATGGCCCGGCAGAGCGGCTCGACATTCTCCCGCTCGTTGTAGGTGGGCACCACGACGAGGGTCTTGAGCGTGTCCGCAGCCGAGGGGGCCCGTGCCTTCGCCGTCATACGGGTGCATCTCCGCTGAGGGGGCGCTTCCCCCGGGCATTTGACACGGTGTGCCCGGCCCGCTGCAAGGGGCGGGCGAGCGGGAGCCGGCTCACGGGTTCAGGACGACCCCGGAGGAGTCGCGCACGGTGACCTTGCCGTCCGCAACGTGGATCTGCTTGTCGGCGTAAGGCAGCTCGGCCGGGTAGTGGGTGATGGTGAGCACGGTGCGGTTGCCGATCAGGCTGCTGACGCCCTCGATGGCGCGCTGGCGGGCCGTGCGGTCCAAGGAGACGAGGGGCTCGTCCATGATGAGGATGCGGGGGTTCTTCAGGATGGCGCGCGCGATCATCAGCCGCCGCTGCTCGCCCTGGGAGAGCTGCACGCCCCCCTCGCCTATCATCGTCATGTAGCCCTGAGGCAGCCTCTCGATGAACTCGTGCGCGTAGGCGCGCCTGGCCGCCTCGACGATGGCCTCGTCCTCGCCCTGGGGCCACGCGTAGCGGATGTTGGCCATCACCGTGTCATTGAACAGGAAGCACTCCTGGAAGACGAACCCGATCTGCTGGCGCAGGGAGGTGAGCGTGAAGTCGCGCACGTCCACGCCGTCAACCAGCACGGCGCCCCTCTGGGGGTCGTAGAAGCGCGGGATCAGGTTGATGCACGTGCTCTTGCCCGAGCCGCTGGGGCCGGTGACCAGCACGTGCTCGCCCGGCTCGATGACGAAGGAGACGTCGTCCAGGACCGTGGCGTTCTGGAAGCCGAAGGAGACGTTGCGGAACTCGATGCGGCCGTGCGCGATCTCGCGCGGCACGGCTTCGGCGCGTTCCCGCACGCCCGGTTCGATGTGCAGTATCTCCGAGACGCGGTCCACCGAGGCGCTGGTGCGAGGGAACCGGCCCGCCTGCGAGACCAGCTCGATCAGCCGCGGGTAGAGCAGCCAGACGTATCCGTAGAATTCCACAAACCTGCCCGGCGTCATGCCGCGGTAGAGCACCGAATAGCCCCCCACGCCGAACAGCACGACCAGCCCGAGCCCCACCAGCAGGTCGGCGGCCACCTTCTGGAGGATGTAGTAGCGGCTCTGCTTGATCTGGGCCCGCATGCCGCGCCGCATGGACTCGCGGAACTTCTCCTGCTCGATCAACTGCGTGGCGGACGCCTTCACCGTGGCCGCCCCGTCGAACTGCTCGATCAGGTTGCCGCTGACGTCGGCGATGCGCTCCTTGGCCTCACGCGCGTAGGCCGATATGGGCTTGCGGAACACGCAGTAGACCGCCACGTGGCAGGGCAGGATGGCCAGCGTCCAGACCGCCAGAAACCAGTCCACCCTCAGCATCACGGCCCCCGCCACCACCAGCATCAGCACGTTGATCATGATGCTGGCCAACTCGTCCTGGATGAACTGCTTGATGGACTGCACGTCCTGCAGGACGCGGGCCGATATCTTGCCCGGCTTGTTCTGCTGGTAGAAGTCTACCGACAGCGTGTGCAAGTGGCTCAGCAGGCGCTGACGCAGCTCGAACGCCGCCCGCTCGCCGACCACGATCACCTTGTTCTTGGTCAGGTAGTAGAGCACGTTGCGGGCGACGTAGATCAGCAGGATGACGCCCAGCACCTTCACCAGCAGGCCGACCTGGGGCGACGCCTGCTGCTTAAACACCCGGTCAATGACGTAGCCCAGCACCTTGGGCATCGCCAGGTTCAGGCACGCCAGCACGGCCAGCCCCGCCAGCACGGCCCCCAGCGCCGCCCGGTAGGGGCGCACCAGCTCGGCCATCTCCCTGATTGCACTGAAGGGCTTGCGTGTCATGCCGGATGCACGATGGAGTCTCCCAGGACTGCGCTCAAACAGGCCAGACCTATACACTACCACGCGGCTGGGCGGCGTTGGAAGAGAGCGGGAGAGTGTAAAGGAAGGGAAGGCCCTCAGGAGGCCGAAGCGGGGTAGCGGAAGGCCACGCAGGCCTCGCGCAGTATCAGCACGCCGTCTTCGTAGTACCAGACCTCCGTGCCGCCGTCGTCCGTGCGTTCCTTCGAGGCGGGCTCGCCGGCCAGTGAGACCACCTCAGAGGCCGACATGCCCACCTTCACCTGAGCGAACCGTGGCGACTCGGCGCGCGCAACCGGCTGCGGGCCGGCCGAGCACCCGACGGCGGCCGCCACCAGCCGGGCCTTCAGGGCCGAGTAGTAGTAGTCGCTCTTGAAGAACATGCCGGCCACGCTGGGGTCAATGAGGAACATGCGCTCGTCTTCGCCGGCCAGCTCGGGGACGGCGATACGCCGCCCGACACGGAAATCCCTCAGGGCGGGCAGCGCGCTGAAGTCGTTGACCTTGGCCACCTCGCGCAGGGCAATGGCCAGCTTCAGCCTCTGCACGTCCTTCGCCGTGTCAATCAGCATGGCGCGCTCGCCGTACTGGTAGTCATCGCCGAGCTGATTGGCCGAGAGCATCACCTCCTCGGCCCGCGGCACGCCGCCGGAGAACTCCCCGCGGGGGTCGGCCACGGTCACCCATTCGGCCACGGCGACCGGATGCTCGAGGGCCGCCTCCAACCCGCCCTCCGCCTCCGGCCTGTAGCGCAACAGCAGGGCCCGTCTCGGGTAGTCACGCCCGAAGTAGTGCCGGAGGGTCTGCTCCACGTCGGCATCTTTACGCAGCCCCGGGCACGCCTCCTTGAGCTTGCGCCACAGCCACTTCAGCTTGAACCCGGCCGGGCTCTCGTCGTCCTTCTCGAAGAAGATGACGTTCTCGGTCGCGATCTGCTCGTCCAGGGCGAGCTTGTCCTTGGCGATCTCGTAGAGCATCCGGATCACCACGGCGTCCTCGCCGGGGATCATGCCGGCTGCCAGCTCCCGGAAGGGCGACCGATCGCCATACTCCGGATGCCGCCGCACCAGCACGCGGGCCCGCTCGAAGGCCGTCAGGATCGTCTCGTTGCGCTGCAAGAAGTCCAGGTCGAAGACGTCCTCGCCCTTGATGCGGTAGGTGTTGCGGAACAGCCGGTTGTCCAGGAAGTCGAACCGGGCGGTGTCCTTCGGCAGCAGGGGCCGGTGCTGTCCGGCGGTGGCGATCACGCGGGGGGTGAGCACGATGATGACTTCGCGCTTGGCCCGCGTGGTGACGCTGCGCCGGAAGAGCGGTCCCAGCAGGGGGATGCGGGACAGGATGGGTATGCGGTCCAGGTCGCGCGTCTCTTCGTTGCGGATCAGCCCGCCGATGATGAAGGGCGTGTTGTTGTGGACGCGGGCCACGGTCTCCACGATGCGGCGGTCAATGGCCGGGGCCACCACCGTGCCCGCCACCTCGATGGCCTGGCCGGTCGGGATCTCGCTGACCTCGGCCACGATCTGCATGGTCACCGTCGAGTCATCCTGGCTGATGCGCGGCCTGATGTTCAGCACGATGCCCACCGGCTCGAACCGCACGTCCACGTTCTGGACGTCGAACGTCACCTTGGTGGAGAGGATGGGCGTGTCGCGCACGACCTTGATCCGCGCGTTGCGGTTGTTCAGCACCAGCACGGAAGGGCTGGAGAGCACCTCCGCCTTGCCCTCCTGGATGACGGCCCGAATGGTGCTGCGCAGGCGGTTGGCAAGCGCCGCCGGGGGCGTGTACTCCGGGTTGTAGGAGATGACGAACGGCGTGCCGCTCTCCGCGTTCAGGAAGGTCATCGTGAGCCAGTCCTCGCCGAAGTACTCCCACTGGGCGCCCAGCTCCTTGAACTCGTCCTCGGTCAGCTCGATGACCATGCCCTCGATAAGCACCTGGCGGTCCGGCACGTCCAGCGTCTCGGCCAGCAGCTCTTCGAGGCGGGCCACGGCCTCCGTCTGGCTCGGGTGGTAGAGGATCATCAGCCGGCTGTGCGGCGCCGAGAGCGTCTCCTCCTTCAGGGCAGCCTGCTGGGCCTCCTGGTCAACGTTGTACGCGCTGCGGCCCACCACTCCGCCGTCCGACTTGAACGGCAGCGCGAAGACGGCCGGCAGGCTGTCGAGCCCCACCTCGCCCTCGGGCGCCTGCGTGTTGTAGCCCAGCTTGGCGAGGATCGTGATGCAGCTCTCCACGTCTATGCAGCTCAGCTCGTAGGTGTCGTGGCTGAGCTCGCGCACGGAGAAGGTGCGGGGCGACTCCCTGAACCCCTGCACGGCCTGCTCGACGACGCCCGCCACGTCCTGCACGTCCGGGTTGGGCCGCGCCTGGTCGCCGGCCGCCACAGCGCCCCACAGGTAGATGCGCGAGTCGTGCGCGGCGTAGCACTTCAGGCCAACCAGCAGGACGCGCTCGGCCTCGCCCTCGCCCTGTTTCACCAGGTAGGCGTGCCGGGTCAGCCCCTCGATCCGGTCGGGCTCCTCACGGCCGGTCCGGGCGTAGTTCAGCCCCACCAGCGCATGCTGGAGAGCCATCTCGTAGATGTCCTCGCAGGCAGGATCCCACAGGTCGGCGAGGACGATCTGGCGGCCGAACTGCGCCTCTTCCTGCTGCCCCCCGGCCGATGATGCCGCTGCGGCCGTCAGGCAGGCGACGAGGCAGATCCACAAGGCGCGCGTGCAGCCGAAACGCTGAAATCTCCGCATGTCCTGATCCCCGGACGCCGCCACGAGCCCCCCTGCCCGCTGAGGGCCCAGCGCACCGATCCCCACGAATCGGCCGGGGCATTATACCATCGTGGCCCCGAGCCGCTACTTGAGGTCTTTGCGCGAGGAGACGATCTTGCTTATTAACCCGTAGTCGAGGGCCTCCCGGGCGTCCATCCAGTAGTTGCGGCGGGTGTCCTCTTCCACCTTCTCGACGGGCTGGCCCTTCTGCTCGGCGATGAGGACGTTGATGCGCCTGCGTATCTTCAGGATCTCGTCGGCCTCGATCTTGACGTCGGCCACCGAACCGCGAACGCCGCCGGAGGGCTGGTGGATGAGGAACCGCGCGCTGGGCAGGCTCAGCCGGTTCTTCTTGGCGGCGGCCATCAGGACGATGACGGCGGCGCTGGCCGTCAGGCCCGCGCAGATGCACCTCAGAGGCGCCGAGATG
>LJUE01000218.1 GCA_001303885.1 Planctomycetes bacterium SM23_32
AGGCCTTCATGCTGTGGAAGGACAGGGGCGAACACGACGAAGCCATCAGCGGCCTGCTGAGCATCGTCAAGGACTACGCCGGGACCGAATGGGCCGAGCGCGCCCGCCAGGCCATGCCGGCGCTCTACCTGGACGCCGTCCGGCAGAAGCTGGACCACGGGCAGCTCGAACAGGGGCGCCGGCAACTGCAAGAGCTGATCCGTTCCTACCCGCAGCACAGCGCCGCCGCCGAGGCCGCCGAACTGGACGCCGAAGTCCTGTTCCGCTGGGTCAGGGAGAACGACGAGGCCGGCAACGCGGAACTGCGCGATCGGCATTACGCCGAGCTGCTTGTAGCCCATCCGGACAGCCGGTGGGCCGTGGAGGCAGCGCGCATCGTGCTGGGTCTGGACCGCAGCGAAGGCGACCTCTTCGACTCCAGCACGGCCCGCAACGAGATGAAGAAGGCGCGCGCCCAGTACGAGCAGTTCGACTTCGCCGGCGGCATGGCCACCCTCAGGGGCGTGCTGCGATATGCGCGGGCGGACTCGCCGGAAGCGACCGAGGCGCTCGCCACGCTGCCCCGGTGGCTCTATGAGTCGGGGCTCTACGCCTACGGGGAGGGCTCGCCCGGGCGCTGCCGTGCGGCGATGGAGCGCCTGTCCGAGGAGTTCCCGGGCACGGAGCGGGACCGTGCAGGGGCTGAGACGCTCCGCCGCATCGAAGAGCCGCCCGAGGGGATGGTCTACGTGCCGGAGGGGCGGTTCCTGATGGGCACGCAGACCGACGAGATGCTGGCGCTGCTGCGGCTGCACGTGCCCGGGGAACTGTCGGAGGACGAGGAGGGCATCAAGGTCTTCGCCGATCTGGCCGGCCTCCTCAACGAGACGCCGCAGCACGTCGCGACGACGGGCGCCTTCTACATCGCCCGGACCGAGGTGACCAACGAGCAGTACAAGGAGTTCGTTGACGCCACCCGCATGCCGCCGCCGGCCCATTGGCGGGACGGCACCTATCCGGAGGGCGAAGCCAACCTGCCGGTAGTGAACGTAAGCCTTTCGGAAGCCACAGCCTACGCCAAATGGCGCGGCGCCAGGCTGCCCAACGAACAGGAGTGGGAGAAGGCTGCGCGCGGCGTGGACGGGCGCACTTTCCCCTGGGGCGCCGTCTTCGAGACGAAGTGCTGCCACCACATGCGGCCTGAGAGCGCCGGCCCCGCGACCGTCGGCCTCTATCCGACGTGGGGCAGCCCCTACGGCTGCCTCGACATGATCGGCAACGTGCGCGAGTGGACCAGTTCGACCCCCGACCCGTACCCGAACAGCGAGTGGCAGGGCAGCCCCGACCCCGAGGGGCAGGCCGTGGCGCGGGGAGGCGCCTGGTTCCAGGAGGAGCTGGCGCCCATCCCTGCCCGCTGCGCCAGCCGGTACGTAGTGGACGCGGCAAAGCCCGACAAGGCCACCGGCTTCCGTTGCGTGGTGCCGGCCCCCCAGGAACCGCTGGTGGCCAAGCCCGAGTAGGACTGACAAGCCGCGCGACGCCGCCGCGCGCCGAGCGCGTCCCGATGCGACATCCTCACACCGACCCGCTCTCCGACGCCGAGCGCCACATCGCCGGCCGCGTCACGCTCTACCTGAACCCCGACTACGCCGGCAACGTCCTCAAGGAGGACCTCCTTGCCCTGCCGCGCTTTCTCGCTTCGCTCCCGGGGCGCAGCACGCGCCTGCCGGGTCTCGCCACCTCGTGGACGTGGCGGCCGGGCTGGCACGACGGGCCGGGGCTGGCCGTGCGCCAGTATGCCCACGGCGGCCTCTGCGGACGGCTGAGGGGGACGCTGTTCCTGGGGGCCGGCCGCATGAGCAGGGAGTTCCGCGTCGCGATGGCCGCCCATCGCCGCGGCGTCCCCACGGCCATGCCTGTGGCGCTGCGCGTGGAGAAGGTGCTGGGGCCGGTGGTCAGGGCCCACTACGTGAGCGAGACGATAGCGGGCGCCGTGGACCTGCTGGAGCTGCTCAAGGACGCCGAGCTGGCCGCCGAAGCAGACCGCGTGCCCCGCAGGCGGCTTGCCCGCGCGGTGGCCGACGCCGTGGCCGCCATGCACGACGCCGGCATCGTTCACGCCGACCTGAACGTGAAGAACCTGCTCGTCCGGGACGCGCTTGACGAACCGCAGGTCTTCGTCATAGATTTCGACAAGGCGTGCCTGGTCGAAGGCCCGGCTTTGCGGCAGCGGATGGCGAACCTGGTGAGGCTGGACCGGTCGGTGGTCAAGTGGGGCGCCGCCCGCCGAGCCGTGGGCCTGCTGGACCGGCTGAGGGTCCTGCGTCACTACGTCGCGCGCTATCCCCGGTGGCGGGGCGACGCGGGCCGGCTGGTGCGGGCCTACGGCAGCCGCCACCTGCGCCACTACCTCGGCCGGCGGGACGACTGAGCGGCGCGCAGACCCCGGGGCCACGACACAAACGGAGGTGTCGAGCGATGGAGAAAGTGAACGCTGACGAACTGGAATATCGCAACACGGTGAGCGGGCCGAAGTACCTCTTTCGGGGGCCGCGCATTGACTGGGGCCTGATCCGCTTCCTGCCGGGGGAAACGCTCGGCGCCCACAAGCACAACCAGGTGGAAGAGACCTTCTACTTCACCAGCGGGACGGGCCTCTTCGTGGCGGACGGTCTGGAGTACGACATCGCGCCAGGGGACGCCTTCAGGCTGGAGCCGGGCGAGGTGCACGACGTCGTCAACAACGGGGATGAACCGCTCGACGCCGTGTTCATCAAGCACGTCTACCGTCCCGATGACAAGGTCAGCGTGGAGCCGTAGGCCGCCACGCCGGGCCTCGGCGCCGTCCGCGCGCCGCCGTGTTGCAATGGCCGGGGGCGCAGGGATATAATCCCGAGGGCGGCCGTCGTCAACGCCGCGCGACCCTCGCCTGAGCAGCCTCATGGACTGCATCCGGGAAGCACACCAGATCATCCAGCTCGAGCTGGACGCCCTCCAGGCCATGCAGGAGCACCTGGGGGCGGAGTTCGAGCGCGCCGTCGAGATGATCTTCCACTGTCGGGGCCGCGTGGTCGTCACCGGCGTCGGCAAGGCCGGCATCGTCGGACAGAAGATATCCGCCACACTCGCCAGCACGGGCACGCCGTCGCATTGGATACACGCCGTGGACGCCCGCCACGGCGACCTGGGGCGGGTGCACCCCGACGACGTCGTGCTGGCCCTGAGCAACAGCGGGGAGACCGAGGTCGTGCAGCTCCTGCCGGCCCTGAAGAAGCTCGACGTCCGCATCATCGCCATCACCGGCGAGGCGCGTTCCACACTGGCGCGCCACGCCGACGTAGTGCTCGACATCGGCGAGGTGGAGGAGGCCTGCCCGCTGGGACTGGCGCCCTCCTCGAGCACAACGGCCATGATCGTAATGGGCGACGCCCTGGCCCTCACCCTGTTCCGCATGCGCAACTGGCAGCCGGAGGACTATGCCTTCTACCACCCGGGCGGCGAGCTGGGACGCCGGCTCATCAAGGTGGGCCAGGTCATGCGCAAGGGCGCCCAGAACCCCGTGGCTCGCTGCGACGTGAGCGTGCGCGATGCACTCAAGGTGATGACGGGCACGGGACGGCCCGTCTCCCCGGGCGCCGTCAGCCTGGTGGACGACGAAGGGAAGCTCGTGGGCTTCTTCACCGACGGCGATTTCCGCCGGCTCATGCAGGACGGCGAGGGCAACCTGCTGGACCGCCCCGTCAGCGACGTGATGACCCACGACCCGAAGACCATCTCCACCGAGGGCCTGCTGGCCGAGGCCTACCGCATGCTGCGCGAGTACCGCATTGACCAGGTGCCGGTGGTGGACGTGGAGGGCCGGCCGGTGGGCATAGTGGACGTGCAGGACTGGCTCGACGTGGAGCGGGGAGCCGAGCCGCCCGAGGACGCCATGCCGTAGAGGCCCGGCCTCCCGCAGCCCCATGGAAGGCCCACGCGCAGTGGACATAGACGCCGTCCAAAGGGCGCGCAAGGTGCGCATGGTCATCATGGACGTGGACGGCGTCCTGACCGACGGCACGGTCCTCTACGGAGGGCCGGCGGGCGAAGGCGTCGTCTTCAACGTCCAGGACGGCACGGGGATCAAGTACCTGCACCGGGCCGGCGTCCGGACCGCCCTGATCAGCGGGCGCGACACGGACGCCGTGAGGCGGCGGGCCGAGACGCTGGGCATCGAGGAGGTGCTCCAGGGCGCCAAGGTCAAGCTGGAGGCCTACGAGGACCTGCTCCGGCGTTCGGGCCTGACCGACGAAGAGATGGCCTACGCGGGCGACGACCTGCCGGACATCCCCGTCATGCGGCGCGCGGGGCTGGCGGTGGCCGTGCCCAACGCGTCACGGCCAGGGCCGGCGGTCGGGGCGCGGTGCGCGAGCTGGCCGAGTTCATCCTCAAGGCGCAGGGCGCCTGGGACCGCATCATGCAGCGTTATCGCCCGTAGTCCGGAGGGCAGATGGCCGGGAAGCAGCTCCAGCTGGACCTGACCGACGAGGTGGTCGTCATCACCGGCGGCGGCGGCGTGCTGTGCGGCACAATGGCCGCTGCCCTGGGAGCCCGGGGAGCGGCGGTGGCCGTGCTCGACGTGGCCGCGGAGGCCGCCTCGCGGGTGGCCCGGGAGGTGGAGGCCGCCGGCAGCAAGGCGCTCGCCCTCCCATGCGACGTGCTGGAGCGCGATCAGCTCCGGGATGCAGCCGACGCCGTACAGTGCGAGCTGGGCGCGCCGACGACCCTGATCAGCGGGGCCGGCGGCAACCGGCCCGAGGCCACCACCGGCCCGGCGCGCTCGTTCTTCGACCTGCCGATCGAGGCCGTGCGGTGGGTCTTCGACCTCAACTTCATCGGCACGTTCCTGGCCTCGCAGGTCTTCGGGCGCATCATGGCCGAACATCGCCGGGGCAACATCATCAACATCTCCAGCATGAACGCCGCACGGCCGCTCACCCGCATCCCAGCCTACTCGGCCGCCAAGAGCGCGGTGAGTAACTTCACGCAGTGGCTGGCCGTGCACATGAACCAGGAATACGGCCCCGAGGTGCGCGTCAACGCCATCGCGCCGGGCTTCTTCCTGACCGAGCAGAACAGGTTCCTCCTGATGGACCGCGAGAGCGGCGAGTTGACGCCCCGCGGCCGGACCATCATAGACCACACGCCGGCGGGGCGTTTCGGTAACCCCGAAGACCTGATCGGCACGGTGCTGTGGCTGATCAGCGACTCCTCGCAGTTCGTCAACGGCGTCGTCGTCCCGGTGGACGGGGGGTTCAGCGCCTTCAGCGGCGTGTGACCGCAGACCCAGCGCAGATAAGGAACGCACCATGAGCTTCGACCAGGCGAAGGAGTGGATCCAGGGGAACGCCGACGAGATGGTTGAGCTCCAGGCGGAACTCACGTCGCGGCCGGCCATGGGGCCTGAGAACGGCGGCAGCGGCGAGTGGGAGAAGGCGCGCTTCCTCGAGAACTACCTGCGACGGCACGGCATGGACGAACTGGAGCACTATGACTGCCCCGACGACCGCGTGCCCGAAGGAACGCGCCCCAACTTCGTGGTGAACCTGCCAGGCCACCGCGACATGCCGCGCGTCTGGGTGCTGAGCCACCTGGACGTGGTGCCGCCGGGCGAGCCGATGGCCGACGGCTCCTGGAAAGGCTGGGACTCCGACCCCTTCGCGGTGCGCCGGGTCGGCGGGATGCTCATGGGCCGTGGCGTGTCCGACAACCACCAGGCCGTCGTCAGCTCCGTGTTCGCCGCCCGCGCCCTGCTGGAGAACGACATCAAGCCGGGCAGCCCGGTCAGCCTGCTGTTCGTCGCGGACGAGGAGACCGGCAGCCACAAAGGCCTCTTTCACGTGCTCGGCGAGCACGGCTACGTCTTCTCCCACGATGACGCCATCATCGTGCCCGACTGGGGCAAGCAGGACGGTTCGGCCATCGAGGTCGCCGAGAAGTCGGTGCTCTGGCTGGAGTTCCGGGTGAGGGGCCGCCAGTCGCACGGCTCCCGGCCGGACCTGGGCATCAACGCGCTGCGGGCGGGCTCATGGCTGGTGCAGAGGTTGG
>LJUE01000219.1 GCA_001303885.1 Planctomycetes bacterium SM23_32
GGTCTTGTGCCTCTCCCGGCGCGTCGTCAGGGGGCGTGTGGACGCAGCCCGCGCCGGGCCTGCCTGCCCGAGGGAACAGCGATGAAGGAGACGGACATCACGCGGGCCATCGTGGAGGCCTACACTGAGCGCTTCCTGGAGGCGCTTCACAGCGACGTCCTGGTCGTGGGCGCCGGGCCCGCAGGCCTGACCGCGGCCTACTACCTGGCCAGGGCCGGCCTGAAGACGGTCGTGCTCGAGAAGAAACTGTCCACCGGCGGCGGCATCTGGGGCGGCGGGACCGGCCACAACATCATCGTGGTCGAGGAGACCGACATCCTGGACGAGATGGGGGTCCGCACCGCCGAGGCGGCTGGTCTTTACACGGCCGGCGCGGTCGAGCTGGCGGCGGCGCTCACCTACAGGGCCGAGCAGGCCGGGGCCCGCATCTTCAACCTGACCCAGGTCGAGGACATCGTCCTGAAGGACGGCGTCGTCTGCGGCGTGGTCGTCAACGCGACGGCTATCCTGATGGCCGGGCTGCACGTTGACCCCGTCTGCCTGGGCGCCCGCAAGGTGGTGGACGCCACGGGCCACGCCGCCGAGCTGGTGGCTCTGCTGCGCGGCAAGCTGCCCGACTTCCTGCCCGACGGCATCGGCGAAGGCTTCATGGACGTCGAGCCGGCCGAACAGGGCGTCGTCGAGAGGGCATGCGAGGTGCATCCGGGCCTCTACGTGACCGGCATGTCGGTCTGCGCCACGTTCCGCCTGCCGCGCATGGGTCCCATCTTCGGCGGCATGCTCAAGTCCGGCCGTCGAACCGCCGACCTCATCGTCGAGGCGCTGGGCGCCTGAAGTCCCGAGGAGCGACGATGCGCTGGGTGCTGCGGTCCAAGATGCCCCCTGAGCCGGCCGGCGGCCTCCAGACCTGACGGTGAGGGCATGTCCACTGCTCAGCCAGCAGAGAACTACCGGCGCATTCGCGGCTCGCTGCCGCCCGAGGTCATGCTCGTGCTGGCGGCCAAGGGGCGCAGCGCCGAGGAGGTGGCCCAGGTGATAGCGGCCGGCGCCACGGCCGTGGGGCACAACTACGTGCAGGAGGCGGCCCGGATGGCCGAAGCGCTGGGAACGACGGGGAAGAGCGTGGAGTGGCACATGATCGGCCACCTCCAGCGCAACAAGGTGAAGCAGGCGCTGCCGCTCTTCGACGTCATCCAGAGCCTGGACTCGGTCCGGCTGGCGCGGGCGATCAGCGCGCGTGCGGAGCGGCCCGTGCCCGTCTACGTGGAGGTGAACGTGGCCGGTGAGGAGAGCAAGTTCGGCGTGCCGCCGCAGCGCGTCCGGGCGCTCGTCCAGGAAGCCGCCCGCCTGCCGAACGTCCACATCGAGGGGCTCATGACCATGGAGCCCTACAGCGAGGACCCGGAGGATGCGCGGCCCTGCTTCCGCCGCGTGCGGGCGCTCTTCGAGGAACTGCGAGACCTCGACGCGCCGGGGGTGGACCTGCGCGTTCTCTCGATGGGGATGACCGGCTCCTATCGCGTGGCCGTCGAGGAAGGGGCGACGATGGTGCGGATCGGCACGGCCGTGTTCGGCCCGCTCCCTGCCTGAGGGCCGCCCCCGGGCGCGCGCTACTGGCCGATGTCCGCGGTCTGGCCGGCCCGCTCGGCCTCGTCCAGCATCAGCATCCGCCCGCAGCTGTGGCAGTAGACGATCTCTTCGCCGTGCATGAGCCGGTTCTCGGTCTGCTTGGTGATGCGCGTGTAGCATCCCAGGCAGACGCGGTCGCGCACGCGGGCCAGGGGCAGCCCGTGGTGGTGGCCTGAGAGCCGGTCGTAGGCCGACAGCACGTCGGGGTTGATCTGGTTGCGCAGCTCCTCGCGCTCCCGCTCCAGCTCGGCCGCGCGCCGGTCCAGCTCCTGCTGCTGTGTCGCACCCCGGGCCTCCATCTGCCGCAGTTCCTGCTCGGCCTCCCGGGCTTCCTGAGCCAGGCGCTCCTGCTCGCCGGTCAGCTCGTCCACCGATTGCAGGGCCTTCAGCCCCTCGTCCTCCCACTTCTGGATGTCGGCTTGGTGGCTGAGGATGGACTGGCGGATGACGTCGTACTCGTCCTGGTGGCGGGTAACGTTGAGCTGGGTCCTGAGGCGCTGGACCTCCTCCTCGGCTTCTTCGATCCTCAGCTCGGTGGCGTCGGCCTGCCTGGCGGCGTCGAGGCGCTGCTGATGGGCCTGTTCCGCTCGGCGCTTCTTCTCGGCGAGCAGGCGCTGCTGGCCGCGCACGTCGGCGCTCAGGGCGTCGGCGTCTCTGTGGAACTGCTCGATGCGGCGGTTCACATCCTGCAGGGCCAGGATCTGTTGCAGCGTCTGCTTCATGATCCCGTGGTCGTCCGGGCGGCGTCGAGCCCAATGAAAAAGGCCCGACCTCCATCGAGATCGGGCCGTGAAGGCGTCCGCCGGCGCGGCGCCGTCCGGACGGCGTCGCACTCGCCGTCGCAGGCGCGCGCCGGTTGTCTTGCCGGGGTGGTCTGCGTGGGGTCCAGTAGGCTCTCCTGTCGGAGCGGACAAAGCGGCCGTAGTCTACGTGTTGTCCGGCAGGCTGTCAATGAACCCCTCGAGCTGGCGGCTGCGAACGGGGTGCTGGAGCTTGCGGACGGCCTTGGCTTCGATCTGCCGGACGCGCTCGCGCGTGACGTTGAAGATGCGCCCCACTTCCTCGAGCGTGTAGGTGTAGCCGTCCCCCAGGCCGTAGCGCAGCTTGATGATCTCGCGCTCCCGGTAGGTCAGCGTGTTCAGGACGCTGTCTATCTTGTCCTTCAGCATCTCCTGGGTGGCCAGGGAGATGGGGCTGGCGGTGGTCTCGTCTTCGATGAAGTCCCCGAAGAAGCTGTCCTCGCTCTCGCCGATGGGGCGGTCCAGGCTGATGGGGCGCTTGGATATCTTCAGCACGCGTCGCGTCTCGCTGATGCTCAGCTCGGCGGCCCGGGAGATCTCCTCCAGGGTCGGCTCGCGCCCCTTTTCCTGGATGAGCTTCTTGACGATGTTGCGGATGTTGCTCATCGTCTCGATCATGTGCACGGGGATGCGGATGGTCCGTGCCTGGTCGGCGATGGCGCGGGTGATGGCTTGCCGGATCCACCACGTGGCGTAGGTGGAGAACTTGTAGCCCCGGCGGTACTCGTACTTGTCCACGGCCCGCATCAGGCCCGTGTTGCCCTCCTGGATCAGGTCAAGGAAGCTCAGGCCGCGGTTGCGGTACTTCTTAGCTATGCTCACCACCAGCCGCAGGTTGCCGCCGGAAAGCTCCTGCTTGGCCAGCTCATACTCGTAGTGCACGGTGCGCGTGGCGTCCACCCGTCGGCGGAACAGCGGGAAGGGGCAGCAGATGCGGTCCTCCAGGTGCTTCAGCTCGGCCTCCAGGCCGCGCCTCTTGGCCTTGTTGCCGTTGGTCCTGGCGAGCTCCTCCAGCTCGGCGTGGATCGCGTTCATCCGTTCGAACCGTTCGTTGATGGCGTCCATCAACGGCTGGATGCGCTTGATGCGCAGGCAGAGCTCCTCGATCAGGATCATGCACTTGCGGCAGCGGTTGCGGATGGACTTCAGCAGCTCCATCTTGCGCTTCTCGCTGACGTTGCGGCGGCGGTACCTCTGCCACTCGCCGCGGTTCTCCTCCAGCAGCCTGCGGATGGTTGCCAGGTTCTCGGGCACGCGGGCGACCATGGCCTCCTTCTGCATGTCCGGCAGGGCGCTGACGTTGAGCGTGCGGTCGAAGGGCAGGGCGCCGTTGTGGACGTCCTGGAGCACCTCCACGCACTGCTCGACGCAGGGGGTGAACTGGAGGACCTTGCCGCGGAACCTCTTCCGGGCGATCTCGATGCGTTTGGCCAGTGCGATCTCCTCCTCGCGGCTCAGCAGCGGTATCTGGCCCATCTGCGTCAGGTAGATGCGCACCGGATCGTCAATCTTCTCCGTTTTGACGACGGAGGTCTCTTCCTCTTCCTCCTCCTCTTCTTCCTCCTCTTCCTCCTCCGCCTGGCCCAGCAGGAGGTCCTCTTCGTCCAGCTCACGCTCGTCTATCAGCTCGATGCCCTTCTCGTCGAGCATGAGCAAGATCTCGTCTATGTACTCCGGGCTGACCACGTCGTCGGGCAGGAAGTCGTTGAGCTCCTCGTAGGTGAGGAACCCCTTCTCCTTGCCCTGCTCGATGAGGGTCTTGATCTCATCTTCGACGGTGGTCGTTGCAGCGGTCTTGTTCTCTGCCATCAGGTTGCAGCTCCTGAGCCTATTTCGGCCTGGCCGCCTGTTCGTCCCGTTCCCTCAGTCGGCGCACGTAGTCCTTCAGTTCCTCGTCATCGGCGGGGCAGGTAGTCCAGGTAGCCCTCGAGGCGCTCACTCGCCGTGGCCGTCGTGATGGCTTCGTCGCGGCGCCGCTCCTCACTGAGGGCCCGCGTCGCCGCCCCGGCCAGCGCCGGATCGCTAATCGAGCTCACGAACGCCGCCGTGTCCACGGCCTCCTGCCGCCGGGCGCGCACGAGCAGGGCCTCCAGCAACTCCTTCTCAGGGCCGTCGGCCAGCTCCTGCGTGGCCAGCCGGACGGCCGCCTCCGGCGCCAGTTCGCCGTGGTGCAGCAGCAGCCCCAGCAGCTCGCGCGGCAGAGCGCCCTCGGCCGACAGGGCCCGGCCCGGCCCCTGCTCGGCAGTCCGCCTGGCCCTGGGCGTCGGGGAGTGCCGCTCCACGTAGTCCCACGCACTGCTCTCGCGGATGCCAAGCTCCTGCGCCAGCCACCGCACTATCATGTCGCGCCGCGCCGCATCGCCCACCACCAGGGCCAGTTCGGCCACGTCGCGCAGCGCCGCCATCTTGCCCTCGATCGTGTCCGTGTCGTGCCGGTCCCGCGCCACCGAGAG
Source organism: Planctomycetes bacterium SM23_32 (assembly GCA_001303885.1). Classification (GTDB taxonomy): domain Bacteria; phylum Planctomycetota; class Brocadiia; order SM23-32; family SM23-32; genus SM23-32. Next base: position 4,883 of record LJUE01000219.1, read on the forward strand.
CCTGAACGCGAAGAACCCCTGGCTCTCGGCCAGTCGCCCGCGGAACGCCTCGCCGCCGTGCTCCAGCAGGTAGTCGCACGGGTCCTGCCCGGCGGCCGGCAGGCTCGCCACGCGGACCTCGACGTCCTCTTTGAGCAGCACTTCCACGCTCCGCGTGGCCGATCTCACGCCGGCCTCGTCGGCGTCGAAGACCAGGACCACCTGCTCGCACAGGCGCCTCAGCGCGCGCGCGTGCTCGTCGGTCAGGGCAGTGCCCAGCACGGCCACCGTCTCGGGAACCCCGCACTGGTGCGCCATGATCACGTCCGTGTAGCCTTCCAGCACGACGGCCGTCTTGCCCGATCGGATGGCCGCCTTCGCCTGGGACAGGCCGAAGAAACAGCGCCCCTTGCTGAATAGCGGCGTCTCCGGGCTGTTCAGGTACTTGGGCTCGTCGCCGTCCTTCAGGGCCCGGGCGCCGAATGCGATCGTGCGTCCCGCGGCGTCGGCTATCGGGAAGATCAGGCGGTCGCGGAACCTGTCGTAATGGCCGGGCGCGCCCTCGCGGGCCAGGGCGAGTCCCGCCGCCACCAGCAGTTCGGCCTCGTAGCCGCGTCCCAGGGCGCACTTCAGGAGGTGGTCCCATCCCTCCGGCGCGTACCCGAGCCGCCACGTCGCCACGGACTCGGCGCTGATGCGGCGTCCCTGCAGGAACGCGCGCGCCTTGTCGGCTCCTCTCGCCTTCTCGAGGCACTTCTGGTAGAAGCTGGCGGCCAGCTCGCTGATCTCGCGCAGCTTCGTCAGTTCGTCCCTGGACGGGCCGCCCTGTGCCTCGTAGTTGCTCAGGTCAACGCCGGCCTCGGCGGCCAGTCGGCGCAGGGCCTCGCCGAAGCTCAGCCCCTCCATCTTCTCCAGGAACGTGAAAACGTTCCCCCCCTCCTTACAGCCGAAGCAGTAGTAGAGGCCGTTCTCGGGGTCGATGGAGAAGGAGGCCGTCTTCTCCTTGTGGAACGGGCAGAGCGCCCAGTAGTTCTTGCCCTTCTTCTTCAGGTCGCAGTGCCTGGAGGCCAGCCGCACGAAATCCACACCGCGAACGATCTGCTGGATTATGTGTTCAGGTACGCGACCCGCCAACGAACTTCCTCGGAGGTGAGACTGACCGGGACCGCCGCCAAAAGGCACACCATCCCCATTATCCGCCCGCTATCCCTCTAATATACACCAGATCTCCCCCGCTGGCAACCGGCTTTTGCGCCCAATCTGCGTCCCGTCACCCTCCCGCGCGCCGGGCCGCCGCCAGCCCCCCTCCTCTCCCCCCCGCGTGCACTTTGCGGTCCAGCACCGCCCGGATCGCCGCTCGCAGGCCCGCGGCGTCGCCCGCCCTCAGCAGCCCGGCCAGGGCGACGCCCTCCTTGGCGAACAGGCAGGGCAGGAGCTCACCCGCGGCCGTCACCCGCAGCTTGGAGCACCGCCCGCACGGCGGCGACGTGGCGCTGGCGATGAAGCCCACCGTGGCGCCGGCTCCCGGAACGGCGTAGACGGCCTCTACGGACAGGCGATCACCGGGCATGGGAACCAGGGGCCCGAACGTCCGCTCCAGGCGGCCCCGGGCCTCCTCACAGGTCAAAATCGGCCCCCCCAGCGGTGCGCCGCGGGTCGGATACCGCTCGATGAACCTCACCCGCACCGCCCGGGACGCGCCGAACCGCACGAAGTCCTCCAGTTCGTCCTCGTTGACGCCGCGCAGCAGGACCGTGTTGACCTTCACCACGTCGAACGTGCGCAGGGCTTCCGCGATGCCGTCCATGACGCGCCCGTGCACGTCGGCCCCGGCGATGCGGCGGAACCGCTCGGGCCGGAGCGTGTCGAGGCTCACGTTCGCGCGATCCAGTCCCGCCCCCTTGAGTTCCCGGGCACGGTCCGCCAGCAGGACGCCGTTGGTGGTGACGGCCACCTCTGCGACGCCCGGCACGCAGGCGACGGCCGCCACGATGTCGGCCAGGTCGGCGCGTTCGAGCGGCTCGCCGCCGGTGATGCGCACCTTGCGGGCGCCCTCGGCCGCAGCGCA
>LJUE01000016.1 GCA_001303885.1 Planctomycetes bacterium SM23_32
CGCCCTGATCCTGTCATCTGCGCGCCTCATCGCGGACCGGGCCGTCAACGCGCCTGAGCTGGTTCAGGAGATACGCCTGGCGGCGCTGCTGCTCTGCTGCCTGATGTTGAACCGGTTCGTGGCGGATGCCCTGGCCGGGTTCGAAGCGTGGCGGGCCGTGGCGCTCATGTCGGCGGCGCAGGGCGTGCTGTTGCTGCCCGCCATGTCCCTGCTGGCCTCGGACTACGGCCTCTCGGGGGCGGTGGTGGCGCTGACGGCTGCCGCGGCAGCGGGCATGCTCGTGGGGGGAGTCGCGCTGCGCCTTCAGTGTGCGCGCAGCGGCGTGGCGCTGCACGTGGCCGGCGCGTGGGGCGAACGCGGCGTGATCTGGCAATTCAGCCTGCCCGCCGTGCTCACCTCGCTCACGGTCGGCCCCGTCTACTGGCTGATGTGCGCTCTTCTTGCGAACGTGCCCAGCGGCTATGACGAGCTGGGTGTCCTGATGGCCACGCTCCAGTGGCGCAACGTGGCCATGTACGTGCCCGGGGCCATGTCGTTCGTGCTGCTGCCCGTGCTGGCGCAGCTCCACGGGGCGGGCGACGTGAAGCGATTCGAGCGGGCCGTCGTCACGCAGGTGCAGATGCTCTGGCTCGCCACCATCCCGCTCGCCGTGGGTGTGGTCTGCCTGGCCGACTGGCTGCTGGGGCTCTACGGGGAGGGGTTCCCGGGCAATGAACTGCTGTTGACGCTCGTGCTCCTCGGTGCTCCGTTCTACTGCCTCAGCATGAGCCTCGGCAACGCGCTGCTCAGCGTGGGCCGGGCCTGGCTCAGGCTCGTCGTTTTCGCCGTCTCGGGCGTCGCCTTGATCGGCGTGACGGTGGGGCTCGCGCCGGTCCTGGGCGCGCTCGGGCTGGCCGTCGCCTACGTCGCGGGCTACTCGCTGCGCATCGCGTGGGAACTGATCGTGCTCAGGAGCGCGCGCATCGCCCGCGCGTCCGTCCTGCTGCTCGTTGCGTCGGGTGTGCAGGTGGGCGGAGCTTACGCCCTCTCCAGGTCGGGCCTCATCGCGCCCGTGGCGCTCGCGGCGCTCCTGTGCCCCGCCTCCGTGCTGATCGGATGGACGTCGGCGCCGCGAGACGTCAGGAAGGCCCTGACGCGGGTCGTCGGACAGCGGCTCACGGCCCTGCTGCCGCGGCGGCGGACCGGCGCCGCAGGGGAGGTGGGCCCGTGAGCAGCGGCAGCCAGACGGACGCGCTCCCCCTGCTCGTCTACATGTCTCCGCCGGCCCGCCTGCTGGAGCGCCTGGAGGAGAGGGACGACCTGCCCAGGTGGTTCGCCCATCCGATCATGAAGGCGGGGTTCCGCGTGCGTTTCCGCGAGCCGGGCGTGAGCGGCGGCCGGCAGGCGCACCGGCTCCTCAGGGACGGCCCCCTCGCCCAGCTCTTCTTCAGCATCGGGCCCGGGGAGGTCTGGGCTGGCCTCAGGCTGCACCGCAGGGCGCCCGTCTGCACGCTCTATCAGTCCTGGCCGCTCGACGTTATGCCCCTTCACAAGCGGCTCGCTTACCGCCTCGTGTTCCGCCGCAGCGCCGTCATCGTCGTCTACGACGCCATCTCGGAGCACTACGTGCGCATTCGCTTCCCGGACAAGCCGGTCGTGCGGCTCGGGCTCTTCGTGGATACGGACTACTTCACGCCGGGGCAGCGCGACCCCGACTGCGAGCCCTTCGTCCTGTGCCCGGGCAACCATCGGCGCGACGAACGCCTCATCGTCGAGATAGCGCGGCGCCTCGACGTCCCGGTGGTCAGGATGTTCTATTCGGAGCGTGTGCGTCGGTATTACCGCGAGAACGTGCACGGCAACGTCGCCCTCGAGGACAACGTCCCCTTCGAGCGCGTCCGGACGCTCTACCGCGACGCGCTGGCCGTCATGAACGTGGCGGACGACCGCTTCTGGCCCGTCGGCATCACGACCTTCTGCGAGGCCCTGGCCATGAACAAGGCGATCGTCACGACGGCCGGCCACTGTTCGGCGGGCTACGAGTTCCCGGACGGCATGCGGCCCTACCTGACGGTGAAGCGGCACGACGACGTGGGCGAGTGGGTGGGGCAGATGAAGGTCGCGCTGAACGGCGGCCTGGCGTTCGAGGACGGCCGCTCGCCGCGCGACCTCGCCCTCGCCATGTGCTCGGAGGCGGCGGCGGTGGCGACCTGGGGACGGGTCAAGGAGTTGCTGGGGAGCCGAGCCCGCACGGGAACTTGAATGGCCGTTGACCTGACATACTGGCTGTTCGCCGCATCCTGTGCCCTCCTGGTCTGGCAGGGCTTCCGGCAGCGGGACGGCATGCTCCAGTACCCGTTCCTCATGGGGGCGGTCTTCACCTGCTACCTGCTGTATCAGGCGACCGGCCTCTACCTGCACCGCGGTTCGGTGCCTGAGGACGCATTCTCGCGGATGCTGCTGATCAGCGCCCTCTGTTGCCTGGCCTGCTACCTCGGCTACCGCGTCCGGCCCCTCAGGCAGCGGCCCGGCTCGTCGAGCTACTCGTCTGCGCGGCTGATGGCCGTCGGCGTGCTCATGACGTGCGTGGCGTGGGTCGCCTACTACAAGCTGACTTCCCTGACGGGCGGCTTCTTCTCCTTCTTCACCACCGAAGGGGGATACTCGTACGAGTGGCGCGGGCTGCCGGTGCGCTACATCTTCTTCGTCGGCTTCGCGTATCCTGCCCTGGTGCTGTTGCTTGTCTCCTACCTCGAACGTCCCTCGAAGGTCCGCCTGGCGGTCTGCGCGTGGGGTTTCGTCGTGCCGCTGGCCTTCCTGTTCCTGCGGGCGCGGCGTTCCGTGTTCGCGATGGTGCTGCTGATCGGGCTGCTGCCGGTCTACTTCTACCGCCGCTGGCTGCCGCCTCGGGTGGTCATCGTACCCGGCCTTATCCTCGCCCTCCTGGTGCTGATGCTGTTCCCGCGCTACCGGCGCTACACCCAGATAGGCGCCGAGCACTCCGGCATCGCCGACGTGAGCGTGCGCGAGAGCCTGGCCGAAGGTCTGGTCCCGGAAGGTGTTGACGCCTTCAAGAACGGGGTCTACGCCGTCGGGGGCATCACCCGCATGGGCGGCTACGGGCTCGGGTTGGGCTTTTACGACGACGTGGTGGCCCACTTCGTGCCCCGGCAGATCGTCGGCGAGCGCGTGAAGGCGGACCTGATGGTCAGGGAGGGCTGGGTGGACATGGCCCGGGTGCTGGCATACGGCCATGCGAGGCCGGCCAACCAGTTCTACACCGGGCCGGCCTCCGCCTACACGGAGTTCTGGTACTTCGGCAGCCTCTTCTACTTCCTGCTGGGGATGCTGTTTCGGAACCTCTGGGTCCGGGCGACCAGGGACGGCTGCGTCGCCTCGCGCGTGCTCTACGCGTCCCTGATCTACACCGCCATGAACTCCATTGCGTTCAGCGCCTTCATCTTCGTCAGCAGGGCGCTGTGGACGGTCGCGCTGCTCGGGGCGGCGTTGATCTGGGCTCGGCGGCGCCACGGGGTGCCGCTCGCCCGGGTCAGCCGCGGCGGGCCCGAGCGCGCGTTGCTCGGCGAAGCGCTGCCGGGGGCGAACAAGGAGGCCGGCACCGCATGAGAGCTGTGCTTCAGTCGCCGGCCGTGGCATTGGTCTGGTCGCGCTACGGGCCGTATCAGTTCGCGCGGCTCAGGGCCGCCGGCGCGCTCTTCAAGGAGCGCGGCCTGCGGGTCGTGGGCCTGGGGGTGGCGCCCACGAACGCGGAGCATCCCTGGGTCTTCCCGGAAGGTCTGCGCGCGCCGGAGATCAGGACTGTCTTCCCGGACAGCGACTACCAATCGCTTGCGCCGCGCCGGATTCGCAGGGCCGTGAGAGCGGCCCTCTCAGAGATCGGGCCCCGGGCGGTCGCCGTCCCCGGCTGGGCCAAGCCCGAAGCCCTCGGCGGCCTGCACTGGTGCCGTGCGTCCGGCGCGGTCTGCCTCCTCATGTCGGACAGCAACCGTGCGGACGCACGGCGGAGCGTGTTGAAGGAGTCCGTGAAAGCGCGGGTCGCCCGGCTCTTCGACGCGGCCCTCGTGGGAGGCACGCCGCAGGCCGACTACGCGGTCGAGCTGGGCGTGCCGCCCGAACGCGTCTTCCCTGGCTACGACGTGGTGGACAACGCCCACTTTGCGTCCGGGGCCGCAGCGGCCAGGCGGGCCGCCGAACGCATGATGGCGGAGCACTCCCTGCCGCGGCGCTACTTCCTGATCGTAGCCCGGTTCATCGAGGTGAAGAACCTGGCGCGGCTCCTGGAGGCCTACAGGCTCTACAGGGACCGTGCCGGCGGCGAGCCCTGGGATCTGGTGGTCTGCGGCGCGGGCCCCCTCGGGGAGGAACTGAAGTCCCTGGCCACCCGGCTCGCTCTCCAGGGCGTCCATTGGCCCGGCTTTGCCAGCTACGAGGACCTTCCGGCCTGCTACGGGCTTGCGTCGGCCTTCATCCTGCCGAGCCTGAAGGACACCTGGGGCCTCGTGGTTAACGAGGCGATGGCCGCCGGCCTCCCGGTGCTCGTCTCCGACCGGGTCGGCTGCCGCCACGACCTGGTGGAGGACGGCGGCAACGGCTTCCCGTTCGATCCCGGCGACGTGGACGACATGGCGTCGAAGATGCTCCACATGGCGGCGCTGAGCGACGAAGAGCGGGCACGCATGGGAAGGCGCTCGGCGGAGATCATTGCCGCCTGGGGACCCGGGCGGTTCGCCGCCGGGCTATGGTCCTGCTACGAGTCGGCGATCGCCGCGCCGAGGCGGGCCGGCGTCCTGTCGCGGCTGGCCGCCAGAGGGCTTCCGCTCCTGGTAGCCAGCGGGCTCACGCGATGAGGGTCTGTCACGTCATCAGTGGCCTCTCGCGCTTGGGGCTTGGTCCCACGTCCGTCGTGCTGGGTCTGGCCGGCGCCATGGCGCGGCTGGGGCACGCTACGCGCGTGGCCTGCGTCCACAAGCCGGACACGGTGGACCTGCCGCGCGGGGGGAACCTGGAGGTCCTGGCGACTCCGGGACGGTTCCCGCGCTTCTTGTCCCGCTCGCCGGCGCTCAGGGACCTGCTGGCCGCCGACGGCGAGGCGGACCTCTTCCACGGGCATGGCGTGTGGCAGCTGCCCGTCCACTACATGGCCGCTGCCGCGCGGGCGGGCGGCCGACCTTACGTCATCACTCCGCACGGCATGCTGGAGCCCTGGGCTCTGCGGCGATCGGCGTGGAAGAAGGCCGTCGTCCGCTGCCTGTTCGCGGGCCGTGACCTTGCCGGGGCGGACTGCCTGCACGCGATGGCGCAGGCGGAGGTGTCGTCATTCCGGGACTACGGCCTGGCGAATCCCGTCGCCGTTGTGCCGAACGGCATGGAGCTGGACGCATTCGACCGCTCGTACGAGGCCGCCGTCGAGCTTGCGGACGGGGTCCCGCAGGCGGCGGGGCGCCGGGTGGCTCTGTTCCTGGGCCGCATCCATCCCAAGAAGGGGCTGCCGCACCTGCTCGAAGCGTGGCGGGGCGTGCACCGCGAGTTCGCGGACTGGGTGCTGGTGATCGCCGGGCCTGACGAGGGAGGCCACCGGACGGAGGTGGAGCGGCGGGCGGCGGAGCTTGAGGTGGGCGATTCCGTCGTGTTCCCGGGCCCCCTCTACGGCGCGGACAAGTTCGCGGCGCTGGCGGCGGCGGAGCTGTTCGTGCTCCCCTCGTTCAGCGAGGGGTTCAGCATGGCCGTGCTGGAGGCCATGGCGGCGCGGCTGCCCGTGCTCATCACGCCGGGCTGCAACTTCCCGGAGGCCGCGCAGGCCGGGGCGGCAAAGGTCGTCGAGGCGGACGCCGGGCCGGTGGAAGGAGGGCTGCGCGAGCTGATGTCCCTGACCGATGCGGAGCGGCGGGAGATGGGCGCACGCGGCCGGCGGCTGATCGAGGAGCGCTACACGTGGGACGTCGTCGTCGGGCAGATGCTGGAGGTGTACGAGTGGCTTCTGGGCAGGGGCGGGAGACCGCCGTTCGTCGTCACGGAGTGAGCATGCTGTCGCCCAGCGCACTGAAGCGGAGGTTCTACGATGACGTCCCGGGCTGGCAGGGCGGCACGGCCCGCTACGTGGCGATGGTGCAGAAGAACGTGATGGAAACGGACAGGGTGCTGGATGTCGGCGCCGGGGACGGCACGTGGTTCGCCCATCCGCTGAAGGGGAACGTGGCCGAGTTCGTCGGCCTGGACCCGGACGAGGGAGTGGTCGGCAGCGCGGCCCTCGATCGGGGCGTGGTCGGCGTGGCGGAGGAGATGCCGTTCGAGGACGAATCGTTCGACGCGTGCGTCTGTAGCTTCGCATTGGAGCACGTTGAGTACCCCGGGCGGGCCGCACGCGAGGCGTGGCGCGTCCTCAAGCCCGGCGGGCGGTTCGTCTTCCGGACGCCGAACCTCTGGCACTACGCGACCCTGGTCGCCCGCGCCACGCCCGAGTGGTTTCATCGTCTCGTGGCGAACTGGGCGCGGGGCATGGCACGGGATGCATGCGAGCCGCAGCCTACCTTCTATCGCTGCAACACGCCGGCCCGCATCCGGAGGGTGTTCGGCCGGGCGGGATTCGAGGTGGTCGAGCTGAGGACCATCGAGCCGGAACCCTCTTACGCGCAGTTCTCAAGGTTGGCCTTTCTGCTGGGCACGGCGTACGAGCGTTTGCTCAACTCGAGCGAGTTCTTCGCCCCCCTGCGGGTGACCATCCTGGGCGTGCTCCGCAAGCCGGAGCGGCCCGCGGGCCGACCGGGCGCCTCCCCGACGGGGATGAGCGGATGACGCGGCGCAGGATAGACATCAGCCACAAGCCGAGCCCCCACGGCCTGAGCAACCGGCTGGCGCGCGTTCTGTGGGGCATAGCCTACGTGCTGCTGTTCCGCCCGTCGCCCCGGCCCGCACACGCGTGGCGCCGACTGCTGTTGAAGGCCTTCGGGGCGAAGCTGGGCAGGAAGGCCAAGGTCTTCTCCTCGGCGCGGGTCTGGGCGCCCTGGAACCTGACGATGGGCGAGCACAGCACGATCGCGCCCTACGTGGACTGCTACTGCGTGGCGCCGGTCGAGGTGGGCGCGCACACGACGGTGTCGCAGTACTGCTACCTGTGCACTGCCAGCCACGACTTCAACCACCCGAACATGCTCCTGACGTCGGCGCCTATTCGCATTGGGAGCCAGGTGTGGCTCTGCGCTGACGTCTTCGTCGGTCCCGGGGTCGAGATCGGAGACGGCAGCGTCGTGGGCGCCCGGTCGAGCGTCTTCGACGACCTGCCCGCCTGGCGCGTCTGCTTCGGCACGCCGGCCCGCCCCGTGCGCGAGAGGCTGGTCCGAGCCGAAGGAGAAGAGCCCGAAGGCGTGGAGGAGGCGTGACGGCGCGGGTTTCCATCTTCATCCAGACGCTCAACGAGGAGCAGAACCTGCCGCGCTGCCTGGAGTGCTTCGGCTGGTCGGACGACATCGTCGTGCTCGACTCCTACAGCGAAGATGGCACGGAGCGCATCGCCAGGTCTTTCGGCGCACGCTGGGTCCAGCACGAGTACCGGGGGCGGGCCGCGCACCAGAACTGGGCGATGCAGAGCATCGAGTTCAAGCACCCCTGGGTCTACTACAGCGACGCCGACGAGGTGGTGCCGGCCGCCCTGGCCGAAGAGATCGTGGCGGTCACCTCAGACGACGCACGGCCCGAAGTGGCCTATCAGGTCCGGCGCCGGGACTACTTCATGGGCAGGTGGGTCAAGCACAGCAGTCAATACCCCGTGTGGTTCACCAGGCTGTTCAAGCCGGCGCGCATAAGGTGGAGCCGGAAGGCGAATCCCGTCGCCCACGTGGACGGGCCGGTGGGGCGCCTGGAGAACGACTTCCTGCACTGTCCCTTCTCGAAGGGCATCGCCGACTGGGTCGAGCGCCACAACCGCTACTCGACCTACGAGGCCGAGGAGACGCTGCGATCCCTGTCGAGCGGGGACCTGGGGCCGGCGGAGCTTCTGTCGCGTGACGTGAGCCGCCGTCGGCAGGCGCTCAAGAGGCTGTCGTTCCGGCTGCCGTTCCGTCCGCTGCTGCGGTTCCTTTACGTCTACGTGCTGCGAGGCGGATTCCTGGACGGTCTGCCGGGCTTCCACCACAGCCTGCTGATCAGCTTCTACGAGTACCTCACCGTGCTGAAGGCGTCGGAGCTGAAGCGAGGGGGCGGTCTGTGACCACCAGCAGAAGCATCGTCCCGGTCCGGGCGCTCAGCCGGGGCCCGCTGAGCCATTTCTTCGGCTACTATGACAAGTGCCCCTGGGAGGGCGACGGCGGGGCCCGGGTGCTGTGCCACGAGACGCCCAATCCGGGGCAGCCGCCGCAGCCGGAGGAGCCGGTGAGCATCGGCTATGTTCGCTCCGACGGCGCCGGCCGGTTCGTGCCCGTGGGCGAGAGCCGCGCCTGGAACTTCCAGCAGGGCGCCATGCTCCAGTGGCTGCCGGGACGGGCGGGCCGAATCGCCTATAACGACATGCGCGGCGGCCGGCCCGTCGCCGTGCTCAGTGACGTGGACTCCGGTGAGCGGACGGTCCTCGACGAGGCGATCGCAGCGGTTTCGCCCACCGGCGAGGTTGCCCTGAGCCTGAACTTCGGCAGGCTGGCGCGGCTGCGGCCGGACTACGGGTACGCCGGAGCGGGAGACCCGTTCGAGGCGGAGCCCTGCCCGGCAGGCGACGGCGTTCGGCGGGTGGACCTGAAGGACCATGCGTCGGAACTGCTGCTGCCGCTGAGCAGGATCGCTGCGTGCGAGGCCGACCCGCGCTTCGAAGGCGGCACTCACTGGGCCAACCATTTGCAGTTCAGCCCGCGCGGGACGAGGTTCTGCTTCGTGCACAGGGTCCTCCACGAGGGCGGCAACTTCCACAGCCGGCTCATGATCGCGCGGGCCGACGGCAGTGAACTGCGGGTGTTGATCGCCGGCGTGGCCTCGCACGCCTGCTGGCTGGACGACGACCGGGTGGTCGCCTGGGCCGGCGAGCGCAAGGCAGTAGGGGCGGCGTCGGCGGCGCTGCCCGTGCTTCCCCTGGGGAGGATGCTCCGGTTCGGCTACCGCTTCCTGGGCAAGCCGGCCTGGCTGAAGAGCCGCGTGCTGGGCGATGGGCTGTTCGTGTTTGGGCCCGGGGCGGATGCCCGCGAGAGGCTGGAGTCGGCCGGGCTCGCCAGCGACGGGCACTTCACCTTCTCGCCGGACCGCCGATGGATGGTGACGGACACCTACGCCGACCGCCTCGGGTGGGCGTCCGTGCTGCTGCACAAGCTGGGCACGGAGCGGCTCGTCGAGGTGGGCAGCTTCTGGTCGCCGCCCGGCCTGGATGACGAGGTCCGCTGTGACCTCCATCCGCGCTGGAGCCCGGACGGGCGGAAGGTCTGCATTGACTCTGCTCACGAGGGGGCCCGGCAGATGTACGAGCTGGACGTTACGGACCTCGTCACGGCCTGACAGCCGTGCGCGGACTGCGGCAGGAGCAGATGGACCTACGCGACTTCTATGACCGCTACTGGCAGGCGCCGTGCCAGCGCGACGGGTCGCAGGACCCCGCCAGGCGAGCCAGGGGCGCCAGGCTCAAGAGAGCGCTCGCGAGGCTGGAGGCCGGGTCGGTCGTGGGCGACGTGGGCTGTGGCACGGGTGAGTTCACGCGACTCGTTGCCGAGTGGGGTTTCGAGGCGTACGGCTGCGACGTTGCCGCTGAGGCCGTGACGCTTGCGCGGGAGCACTGGCCGGAGGTGGACTTCGCCACGTGCCGGCCGGACGGCGGCCTGCCCTGGGCGGACGGCTTCTGCGACGCCGTGTGGTGCTCAGAAGTGCTGGAGCACGTGTTCGACGTCTACGGCTTCATGGCCGAGCTGAACCGGGTGATACGAGACGGGGGGATGCTCGTTCTGACCACGCCGTATCACGGCCGCCTGAAGTCGGTGCTCGTTTCACTGCTCAAGTTCTCGGCCCACTTCAGCCCCTGGATCAGCCACATACGCTTCTTCGACCGCAGGAGCCTGAGCGAGGGCCTGAGGCTGGGCGGCTTCTCGGCAGAGAGGTGGTCGGGCGTGGGGCGCATCTGGCCGCTGTACCGTTCCTTCTTCGTGGTGGCCCGCAAGGTGGGGCCGCCCGGGCCGCGGCCGGACATTGTGGGGTAAGTGCCACTGGGAGGTCCCATGAGAATCCTCGTGACCGGTTCAAACGGGCTGATCGGGTCGGCGGTGTGCACGTTCTTCGGGGGCCGTGGGTGGAACGTTCACGGCATTGACAACAACCAGAGGGCAGTCTTCTTCGGGCCGGAGGGCGACACGCGCTGGAACCAGCGCTACCTGGCAGCTACGATCGAGGACTTCACTCACCACGAACTCGACATCCGCGACCGAGAGGGCATGCTGAAAGCCGTGGCCGACGTTGCGCCCGACGCGATCGTGCACACTGCGGCGCAGCCGAGCCACGACAAGGCTGCGCAGATCCCGTTTGCGGACTTCGAGACCAATGCCGTCGGGACGCTCAACCTGCTGGAGGCCGCGCGCCGGCACGCGCTGTCCGCGCCCTTCGTCCACATGTCCACCAACAAGGTCTACGGGGATGCGCCGAACCGCATTCCTCTCAAGGAGCTGGCGACGCGCTACGAGTACGCGGATCCTGCCTTCCAGGACGGCATTGGCGAGGACTTCCCCATTGACCAGTCGTTGCACTCGCTCTTCGGCGCCAGCAAGCTGGCCAGCGATGTCCTGGTGCAGGAGTATGGCCGGTACTTCGCCATGCCGACGTGCTGCCTGCGGGGCGGCTGTCTGACCGGTGCGAGCCACTCCGGCGTCGAGCTGCATGGTTTCCTCAGCTACCTGGTGAAGTGCAACGTTGAGAGGAAGCCGTACCGGATCTTCGGTTACAGGGGGAAACAGGTCCGGGACAACATCCACAGCCGGGATGTGGCGCAGTTCATCCAATGCTTCATTGAGGCGCCGCGCTGCGGCGAGGTCTACAACATCGGCGGCGGCAAGGGGAACACCTGCTCGATACTCGAGGCCTTTCGCATGGTGGGAGATTGCACCGGCATCGAAATGCGCAGCGAGTACGTGGACCAGCACCGCGTAGGGGATCACATATGCTACTACACGAACCTGGCGAAGGCCCGCGATCACTACCCGGGTTGGGACGTCCAGATAGACCTGCAGGCGATCGTCGAGGAGATGGTGGACGGGTGGCAGCAGCGTCTGAAGGCATAGGGCGGCCATGGCAACTGTCCTGCTGGTGAACCGACACTTCGCCGCCGATCAGGTCCCGACGGGACGCATGATGCGGGACCTGAGCGCGGAGTTGCACGCGATGAACCACAGGGTCCGCGTGCTCACCTCCAGGGGTGGGTACGACGGCGCTTCTGCGGCAACTCGCCCCCCAGCGGTGGCCGTTGACGTGCGGCACGTATGGACCTCGCGACGCTGCCCGAGGGTGGTGAACTGGTGCCTCTTCTGGGTGCAGGCCCTGGTCGCCGTGCCCCTGATGGCATGGGACAAATGCATCCTGCTGACTGACCCGCCCTTTCTGCTTGTCCTGGCGTGGCTGGTACGGATCGTCTCCGGCCGCAGGCGCGAGGTCTATCTGTGGACGATGGACCTGTACCCCGATGCGTTCGTGGCGGACGGGCTTGTCGGAAGCGCGGGTGCCGTGCATCGGGCGATGCAACGCTTGACCGAGGCCGCGCTGCGTGCCGTCTCCGGCGTTGTGTGCCTGGGACGCACGCAGCAGGCGCGGATGATGCGCTACACGGGGCGCCTCAACGGCGAGAGCTTCTACCTGATCGCGCCGCCCTGGGACAACCGGAGGCTTCCCCGGGTGAGCAGGTGCGCGAACGTGTTTCTGCGAAGGCACGGATGGGCGGACAAGAGCGTCGTGCTCTACGCGGGCAACCTGGGGGAGGCTCACAGTTTCCGCGAAGTCGTCGAGGCTGCCTCCCATGCGAAGGCGACCGGCGCGGACGACTGGCATTTCGTCTTCGTCGTTCGCGGGGCCAGGCGCGCGACACTCGAAGAGGCCAGCAGGTCGCTCGGCAACGTCACCGTGCTGGACTACCAGCCCCCCGAGCTCACCCATCATCTGCTCTGGGCGGCAGACGTGCACCTGATCACCATGTCTGCGGGGTGGGAAGGCGTTGTCGTGCCCAGCAAGCTCTACGGTATCCTCCACACCGACATCCCGGTGCTCTTTATAGGGCCGCACGACGCTGACACGGCCGCCGAGATCGAACGTTTCTCAGCGGGCGCCGTCCTGCCGCCCGGGGCGAGCGGTGAGACTGTGCTGCGGTCTCTGCAGGAACTCAGGGGCCGGAAGCGCCGGCGCGTGCCCGCCGCCAATCGGGACAGCGCCCGGCGCATTGCGGGTTTTGTTACGGGCGTGAAGGGGCCGGCAGTGCGCGCCATCCCGGGGGCGGCGGATGCCATCGGCATAGGGCGCAGGGCGGCGGCGCCGCTACTAGGAGCAGCACCTGGGCCGTGACCGCAGCGTGCGCGCCATCGTGGGCGCGGTGACCGGCCGGGCGGAACTCCCGCCTGAGGAGGCGGCGCGGGCACAGGCGTTGGCGCCGTCCGTCTTGGCTGAGAGCATCGGACACCTCCTCGAGAGGTGAACATGGGCAAGAGCGATACGGCCGACACAGCTGTTTCGCGCCCACGTTGGCGAGCGCGGCTCCTCCTCCTGGGGACCGTGTGCATCGCAGCGCTCGCGATTGGCGAACTGCTGTTGAGAGTCGTCCTGGGCCTGGGCAATCCCCCGCTCATGGTCAAGCATCCTGAGATCGGGTACATGTTCAAGGCGAACCAGCACCTGATGCGGTTCGGCAATCGGATTGTCTACAATCAGTTCCACCAGCGCTCGGACCCGGCTTCGGCGACACCGCCACAAGGCACATGGAGGGTCTTGATGATCGGGGATTCCGTGACAAACGGCGGAGCGCTGACGGACCAGGATGACACTATTTCTGAGCAGCTCGAACGGTTGCTCACAGACGACGGCCCGGTCGAAGTCCTGGCGGCGTCCGCGGGCTCGTGGAGCGTCGGCAATGAGGCCGCTTACATCGCTGAGTTCGGGCTGCTTGGCAGCCGTACGCTCATCTGGCAGATCAGCTCCGATGACCTGGTCCACAGCAAGAGCCTGGGGGAAGGGGTGGGGAAGAGCCCGTCCGTGCCGACTGAGCGGCCTTTGCTGGCGTGGCAGGAAATGCTCTCCCGCTACGCCCTGCCGCTTGTGAGGTCGATCCTGACATCGCAGCCCAGCGCACGGCCTTCGGCAGGTCAGCCGGCCAGCGACCTGGAGGCGTTCGACGAGTGCCTGAAGTACTTCGCGGAGGCGATGCACCTTGTGCAGCAGAGCGGCGCGCGTTGCGTGGTTCTTCTCGACCCGGACCGGGTGGAACTGGCCGAAGGACCTCGATACCCGCTGCTGCGAGCGCAGTTCACCGCTTTCGCTCAACAGCACGGCGCTCTGGTGGTTGACCTTCTCGACTCGTGGGGGCCTGACGAAGCCGTCTTCTACAGGGGCCGAGTTCACCTCACGCCGCAGGGCAATCGTGCCGTCGCCCGGCGTCTGGCTGACGCGCTGCACGAACTCGAGGCTTCCGGGACCGTCCAAGATGCCCAATAGCCTGGGCCGCCGGGTGTTGCCGGCGCACACCGGCTCTGCTTCGCTCTCCGTTGAACCGTGGCGTGAGGGGCGTCAGCCGGCTTCAAACAGGGGGCGGAGCACCTCGTCCACCGTGGCGCTCACCAGCGACGCGGCGAAGCTCTCGTGGGTCGCCATGACGCTCTCGGCGGCCCCGGTGACAGGGCTGACGAGCTGGAAGACCACCATGCACGCCTGCGGGTCGGGCCCGGCGAGCAGCTGCCTGATGCCGAACGCGGCCTTGCCCAGGTAGCTGCGGGGCATGTCGGCGACCGACCGCAGGCCCACCTGCTGGGTCGAGGTGACCAGAATGTTCCCGGTGGGGCTCTGGTAGACGCTGGAGCGGAGGGATATGCGCGGCACGAGCTCCGAGGGCGTGTCCGCCTCGTAGGTCTTCGTAGAGAGCTGCTGGAGGCCGTGGTAGGGGGCGCAGATCTCGGGGTTGTGGCCCCACTGCTGGCCGGAGCCGCCCGTCTTGGGCGGCCAGTAGAGCACCAGCACTTGGATGGGCAGCTTGCCGTAAGCGCGATATTCCCGGTAGACGACCTTCTCCGGGTTCCTCACCTCGAAGATGGCCTGGGGTATCTCCAGTTCCTGCGAGACCCAGCCGTCCACCCTGGTTGGGATCGCGTCCAGGGCCGGCTCCGGGTAGTGGCGGGCCATCGTGGCCAGGCTGTACGCCTCGGCCCCCTGGTAGAGCACGCCTAACGCCAGCGCCGCGCCCATCCCGACCAGCGCCGCCTTCGGTGCGTGCGCGGCCGAGCTGGCACCCGCCTCGGCCGGGGACGCGGCGTCTTCGCCGCCTTGCTCCTTCAGATCGGCCTCCACGAGCTGCAACAGCTTCATCATCGCCAGCAGGCCGGCCAGGCAGAGCAGGAAGATGCCGAGCCCAGCGAAGTAGTGGAAGAAGCCCTCGGCGGCCTCGTGACCCACGTAGATGCCCAGGGCGACTGTGACCACGACGCGCACGACGTTGGCCATGATGGTGAACGGCACGGCCAGCAGCACGAGCGCCATCTTCGGCCCGGGGCGCTTGAGCCCGTAGGCGCTGATGAAGATGGCCGTCGGCACGACCGTCATCAGGGAGCGTATGCCGCTGCACGCCTCCTCCACGTTGGCCGTGAAGCCGGGCGTGTCCAGCACGTGGCCCTCCCTTACCACCGCCACGCCGAAGAGCGCGATGACCTTTTCGCAGATGACGGCGGCCAGGGTCTGCAGGCGCAGCGGCACCCAGTAGGCTGTCAGGTTCGTCTCGGGGTAGAGGAACAGCAGCAGCACAGCCGGCAGCCACAACGGCCACATGACGCGCCAGCCCCCCAGGAGCAGCATCGCTCCGCACAGGAACGACACGATGGAGACGCCCCGCACGAACACGCTCGTCATGCCGCCCAGGAACATCAGGCCTGCGCGCGTGCCCACAAACAGCAGCAGCACCGAGAACGCAATGAAGGCCGCCCCCCAGCTCGTCGGCCGGCTGGGCGCACGGGCGATCTCCTCGCGTCTGTCCCAGATCAGGAAGGCCGCTCCGGCCAGCACCACCAGGCCCAGCACAAGCCGATCCCGCGCAACCCAGCCGTGCACCAGGTCCCTGGCCGTCCAGGCGTAGTCCAGCACGAGCAGAGCGATCAGCGCGATCCAGAGCCCCTGCGGCACGCGGACGCAGCGCTCCCTGAAGGATGGGAGCCAGGCGTCTGCGGTGGGGGCTGCGACGGACATGCCTCTTCCTCGGGGTAGGGGCCTTAGCCCTCTGTTGCGTCGCCCGGCTCGGGCCCGGGCTCGGCGGTCGTCCGTTCCTCTTCCTGTTGCCTCAGCATCTCCGCAAG
>LJUE01000220.1 GCA_001303885.1 Planctomycetes bacterium SM23_32
GGCGTGGGGGCCGATGATCGAGGCGCTCGAAGCGTTCGAGAAGCAGCAGGCCGTCCTGGCGGTGTTCGGCATCGTGCAGCCCGGCGAGTTCCGGCCGCCGGAGGTGGCCCGGCTCTTCCAAGAGCGCGTCAGCGAGGCGCGGTCCGGCGACATGCGGCTCTACAGGGCGAGCGGCCCGGGGGGCGAGCAGCTCGGCGTGGCCTTCGAGGTCAACGGCAAGGGGCGCAACGGCGACGTGTTCGGCATCCTGGCGCTCAGGCCCGACCGGCAGACGATCCGGGGCCTGTCCTTCTACCGGCACAAGGAGACGCCCGGCTACGGGGGCCGGATCGGGACGCCGTGGTTCTCGGCCAAGTTCGAGGGCAAGCCCATCATCGGCCCCGACGGGACGCCGGGCTTCGGGGTGAGCCTGCGCAAGCCGGGGCCGCGCACGGTGGACGCCATAACGGGCGCCACGCAGACCACTTACAACGTCGTGGATGTGATCAACGAGCGCATCCGGCAGTTCATGGCCGGCGGACGCGAGCTAACGGCCGTCGAGATCGAGCTGCCGCAGAACGTCTCCTCCGACATAGGGCTCAGCATTGGCGTGCCGGACCTGGCCCGGCCCACTGGCAAGCCGCGCCCGCCGCTGATGGTCCCCGAGGGCACGGCCAACATCGCCCTGGGCTGCCCCGTCGCCGCCAGCGACGACATGCCCATCATCGGCGAGCTCGCCCAGGTGACCGACGGCGTCAAGGAGGCGGGATTCGGCAACTTCGTCGAGCTGATGGACGGCCTTCAGTGGGTGCAGGTGGACCTGGGCCAGCCCAGCGAGGTATACGCCGTCGTCTTCTGGCACGAGCACGAGGAGCCCCGGGTATACTACGATGTGATCGTCCGGCTGGCCGACGACGCGGAGTTCACCCGGAACGTCCGGACCGTCTTCAACAACGACCGCGACGGCTCGGCGGGGCTCGGCACCGGCGACGACCTGCACTACGTGGACAACTTCGAGGGCAAGCTGGTGCTGGTCGGCGGCGAGGTGGCGCGCTCTGTGCGGCTCTATAGCAGCGGCAACAACATCGAGGACGTCAACCGCTACACCGAGGTGGAAGTCTACGGCCGGCCGGCGGAGCCATAGCTGTCGCCGGCGTACAACACGGGGAGAAGGGGAGCATGGGACGCTTCGCCTGCGTCGTCCTGGCTGCGACGGCAGTGCTGTTACTGACGGTATTGCTCGTGCGGGCGCTTGCCCGGCAGGAGGCGCCGCCTGGCCGCGTCCCCGAGCCGGTGGCCGCCGAGGCTCCGCCCCCCGCTCCGCCTGCGCGCAAACTGCCCTTGCCAGCCCCCGCCCCCCCGGAGGCGTCCGCCGTCGGGCTCGAACCGATCGCCGTCGAGCTGCCCCGGCCCATGTTCGAAGGCACGCCGCGCCCTCTGGACGAGCCGAACGTCGAGGAGCCCCTCGGCACGCTGCGCCCGCCCTTCCTGGCGCCCGAGGGCACCGTGAACCTGGCCCACCGTAGGCCGGTCAGCAGCAGCGACCCGTGGCCTGTCATCGGTGAGCTGGAGGCCGTGACCGACGGCGACAAGGAGGCCACGCCCGGCAGCTTCGTCGAACTCGGGCCGGGCACCCAGTGGGTGCAGGTGGACCTGGATACGACGGCCGTCATCTACGCCATCGTCGTCTGGCACTATCACCTCCAGGCGCACGTCTACCGCGATGTGGTCGTGCAGGTCGCCGAGGACCCCGACTTCACCCTCGGCGTAACCACCGTGTTCAACAACGACCACGACAGCTCCTCCGGCCTCGGGGTGGGCCTGGACAAGGGCTACGTCGAGACGTTCGAGGGCAAGCTCATTGACTGCAAGGGCGTCGAGGGCCGCTACGTGCGCCTCTACAGCCAGGGCAACACCTCCGACGACGGCAACCACTACATCGAGGTGGAGGTCTACGGCCAACCGGTGCCATGATGCGAAAGACGCTGCCGGCCTGTCTGCTGATGGGCGCCGTGTTGCTGGGGGCGGCGTTGCGCCTGGCCACATTGGGCAACCGGCCCATGCACGCCGATGAGGCGGTTCAGGCCGTCAAGTTCGGCGACCTGCTGGAACGCGGCCACTACACTTACGACCCCGCCGAGTACCACGGCCCGGCCCTCCATTACCTGTCGTTGCCCGTGGTCCGCCTTGCCGGCGTCAGGCGGCTCGCGGACGCCACGGAAGCGCAGCTCCGCCTGCTCCCTGCGCTGCTGGGCACGGCCCTGGTGGCGGGCGTCTGGGTCCTGCGACGCGATCTGGGCCGGGGGGCCGCCCTCTGGGGGGCCGTGCTCGCCGCGACCTCGCCCATGCTCGCGTTCTACAGCCGCTACTTCATTGCCGAGACGCTGCTGGTCGCTTTCACGTTCGGCGCGTTCGCCTGCGGGTGGCGCTGGGTGCGCGCCCGATCGCCTGACCCGGCCGCAGAGCCGGAGCGTTCGGGTCGGCTGCGAGGGGCCGGCTGGCTTGTGCTGGCCGGGGCCTTCATCGGCCTGATGCACGCGGCCAAGGAGACCTGCGTCATCGCGTTTGCTGCCATGCTCGTCGGGGCGGGGGCGGCTCTGGCCCTCAGCGCCGACGCCCGGCAGCGGGCGCGGGCCGACCTGCCGGGGCTGACGCTCGGCGCGGCCGTGCTGCTCGGCGTGGCGGCCGTCGTCTCCGCACTGTTCTTCTCCTCGTTCCTGGCCCATCCTCGCGGCATCCTGGACTCGGTCGCCGCGTATGCGGGCTACGCGGGGCGCGCCTCCGGCCGCGGCGACGCCTCCTGGCACCTGCACTCCTGGCACTACTACCTGCGACTGCTGCTGTGGTGGCGCGGGCCAGGGGGAGGCGCGTGGAGCGAGGGGGCCATAGCGCTGCTCGCCGTGGTCGGCGTGGCGGCCGGCGCCCGGCGGCGGGGAGCGTCGCGCGCCGACCCTCAGCTCGTGCGGTTCCTGGGCGTCTACCTGCTGCTCATGTTTGCCATCTATTCGGCCATCCCCTACAAGACGCCATGGTGCATCCTGGGCGCCTGGCACGCGGCGGCGCTGCTGGCCGGCGTCGGCGCGGCGTTCCTGGTGCGCGTGGCTCCGCGCGGGGCGGCTCGAACGCTCGTCGCCCTGGTTCTTGTGGCCGGCGTCGCGCACCTGGCGTGGCAGGCCTACCGTGCGAGCTTTACGGCCTGCGCGGACCCCGGCAATCCCTATGCCTACGCCCAGACGACCGACGACGTTCCGGCGCTGGCCCGCCGCATCGAGCAGCTTGCCGCCGTCCGGCCGGGCGAACGCGCAGTCGAGGTGCAAGTGATCTGTCCGAACAACGACTACTGGCCGCTCCCCTGGTACCTGCGGCGCCTGGCCCGCGTGGGCTGGCACGACGCCGTGCCGGACGGGACGCTTGCGCCCGTGCTGATCATGTCGGCGGAGCTCGAACCGGGCTTTGCGCGGAGGCTGTTCGTCGGGACGCCGCCGGGCCGGCGAACGCTCTACGTTGACCTGCTCCAGGACTTCCCCGGCGGCACGGCGGAGCTGCGGCCCAACTCCCACCTGCGCGCCTTCGCAGCCGCCCCGCTATGGGAGCAATACGCCGTCCGCCGGGCGCAGGACACAGGGCCGACGAAGGACGCGACGCCATGAATGACCTTGTCAACAGGGCGGGCGGGCGGCTGCCCGCCGGGCACCGTTTCGCCTGCAGGGCCATGGGCACGACCTTCGGGATCCTGCTCTCGGCGGCGAGTGCCGGCCACGGCCGCCGGCTGGCGTCCCGGGCGTTCGAGGAACTCGGCCGGCTCGAACGCGAACTCAGCCTCTTCGTCACGGGCAGCGACGTGGCCCGCATCAACCGGCTGCGCGCCGGAGAGAGCCTGCGGGTCGGGGCGGCCTGCTGCGAGTGCCTTCGCATCGCCGCGCAGGTCTGCGCCGAGACAGGTGGGTGCTTCGATCCGACGGTCGGCACGCCGGGCGGGCAGGGCCTGTTGCGACTGCACGAGGACGACAACGTCGTGACCGTTGAGGGGAACGGGCTGGTGGTGGACCTCGGCGGCATCGGCAAAGGCTACGCGCTGGACGTGATGGCCGAACTGCTGAGCGACTGGGACGTGCCCTCGGCCCTGCTCCATGGGGGGGAGAGCACGGTGCTTCCGGTCGGGGCGGCGCCGGCGGACGGCTGGGCGGCGGGGCTGCGCTCACCGAAGGCCGAGGAGGCGCTGTCCGTAGTGTCCCTGCGCGAGCGTGCCCTGAGCGGCTCAGCCAGCGTGGCCCGAGGGCGGCACATCATTGACCCGCGCGGGCGCTGGCCCGGCCCGCCGCCCTGGCGGACGCGCTCTCGACGGCATTCGTGGTCATGACGGACGAAGAGGTCGAGGGCTACTGCGCCGGGCATCCCGACGTGGCGGCGGCCGTGCTGGGCGAGGGCGAGGCCGCGCTGCGCCGTTTCGGGCGGTGGGATTGAGCGCCCTTCAGGGCAGGCCCTCCTGCGCGAGCGCGCGCCGGACGGCGACGAGCTGCGCCAGCAGGCGGGGCAGGGACCGCAGCGGCCGCAGCCGCGAGTCGGGGTCGTGGCTCCAGCGGATCGGGAATTCCTCGATCCGGTAGCCTTGCCGCAGTGCCCGCAGGATCACCTCCACGTCGAACATGTAGCCGTCGCAGATGCACCGCCCATAGAGCTCGCGCGCCACGCTTCCGAGGTAGAGCTTGAAGCCGCACTGGGAGTCGGTCAACGCCCGCGGAGTGCCTGCCAGCAGGGGCAGGGCCCAGCGGTAGAGACGGCTCACCAGGCGGCGGTAGGGCGTGTGGCGCCTGCCGATCTGGCTCTCGGGCAGGTGGCGGGAGCCGTGGGCGACCTCGCAATGCCCGCAGCGCAGCAGGTCCAGCCCGCGCAGCGCGTCCTCGAACGGCACGCAGAGGCCTGCGTCGGCGAACAGCGCATACTCGCCGCGCGCGGCCTGCATGCCCGTGCGCACGGCGAAGCCCTTGCCGTGGTTCCGGTCGTGGCGGACGACGCTGAGTTCCACGTCCGCGCCCGGGTGCACGTCCCTCGCCCGGGCGGCGGTTGAGTCCGTGCTGCCGTCGTCCACGACGATGACCTCGCCGCTCAGTCCCTCGGCGCGCAGGAACGCCGCCGCTGCTTCCACGTCGCGGGCGATCTTGTCCTGCTCGTTCAGCGCGGGGATGACGATGGAGAGGTCCATGAGCGCGGCCTGTAGGGCCCCCTGATGACGCGGCGCATTCTACGGCGCGCCGGCCGTTCCCGCAACGGCGGCGGCAGGCGAGCCCGTCGCAGACAAGGAGCCGAGTGCTCATATGCCGCTCACGCGGGCCAGGTCACATGTATGGTGAGCACGGGTCGCCTCGGTTGCGCTCTCTGCTCTACCGCCCGGCGTGCGCTTGCGCACTCGGCTCGGAGCCGCTACGATTCCACAGACTTCCCGCCCGCGCGCGCGTTGCGTCCCACCCCGCGGCGCGCCGCGGAGGTCACCCCCGGACCAGCCAGCGAGTCGAAGGAGGCGAGGATGGACTACCAGGCTTTCGTGGACGAGCAGGTCGCCGAGATAGGCGAGGCCGTCGGTGACGGCACTGCCATCAACGCCCTCAGCGGCGGCGTGGACAGCTCGGTCGTGACGGTGCTGGGCCACCGCGCCATCGGCGAGCAGCTCAGGACCTTCTTCATTGACAACGCCCTGATGCGTGAGGGCGAGCCCGAGAGGGTGGTGCAGGCCTTCGCCGACATGGGCATCCCTGTCGAGCTGGTGGACGCGCGGGCCGAGTTCCTGGGGGCGCTGAAGGGGCTGACGGATCCCGAGGAGAAGCGGCAGGCGATCACGGACACCTTCTACTGCGGCGTGTTTGCGCGGCTGGTGCGCCAGACGGGCGCCCGCTTCCTGCTCCACGGCACCATCCTGACCGACATCGAGGAGACGGTGGCGGGCATCAAGCGCCAGCACAACATCCTGGCGCAGGTCGGCATAGACCCCGAGGAGGCATACGGCTACGCGGTGCTGGAGCCGCTGAAGACGCTGCGCAAGGACGGCGTGCGCGAGGTGGCGCGTGTGCTGGGCCTGCCGGAGGAGATGAGCGAGCGAATGCCCTTCCCCGGGCCGGCGCTAGCGACGCGCATCGTGGGTGAGGTCAACGAGGATCGGCTGGCGACCGTGCGAGCGGCCACGGCCATCGTCGAGGAGGAGCTGGCCGGCACGGACGCCTTCCAGTACATGGCCGTGCTGCTGAACGACCGCGCCACGGGCATCCGTGAGGGGAAGCGCGAGTTCGGCGAGATCATCGTCCTGCGCTGCATCCACAGCGTGGACGCCCGGGAGGCGACGCCGGTGCGGCTGCCCTGGGAGAAGCTGGAGAGCATCTGCGAGCGGATCACGCAGATGCCGGGCGTCAACCGCTGCCTCTACGACCTGACGCCGAAGCCGCCGGCCACCATCGAATACGTGTGATCCACACAGGCGCTCTCGCTGCCAAGGGAGGCTGCATGGACGGGTATCTGCTGCTGGCGGACGGCATGCGACTGGGCGGCCAACTGAAGGGCACCGCGCAGGTCGCCGTCGGCTGGCTGGCGGCGAACACGGCCGTCGTCGGTTTCCAGGAGATGGCCACCGACCCCACCTACCGGGGCGCCGTGCTGGCCTTCACCTATCCCGAGGTGGGCAACGTCGGCGTGACGGACGCCTTCAGCGAGTCGCCGCGGGTCCAGGCCGCAGCGCTGGTGGTGAAAGTGCTCAGCGAGTACCGGAGCCATTACCGCGCGGAGCGCGACCTGGAGGACCTGCTGCGCGAGGGGGGCGTGCCCTGCCTCTGCGGCGTGGACACGCGGGGCGTCGCCGTGCACCTGCGAGAGGCCGGCGAGATGGCGGCCGCCGTGGCGCCGGCCGACGCCGACCCCGATGATCTGCTCCAGCGGCTGGCGTCTTTCGGGAGGCCCGGCGTTCCGCCCACCGACACGGTGCGCCTCGACGGGGACGGGCCGCAAG
>LJUE01000221.1 GCA_001303885.1 Planctomycetes bacterium SM23_32
GGCCCTCGTCCTCTGCGCGGTCGGCTGGGGCTGGTGGGAATGGGCCCGGGGCGCCTACGCCAGCACGGTCTACCTGAACCAGTCGCGGGTGGCGCGCTTTCGCATGGCCCAGCCGGGCGGCGAGGATGCGTTCGACGAGCTCGAGCGCTCGCTGGCCCTGGCGCGCCCTCGCTGCCTGTGGCCGGACGAGATCCTGCACGCTGAGTACGGCGTGGGCCTGTTCCTGCACCACCAGGAGCACTGGGCCCGCGCTGCCCGGCAGTTCGAGCGCATCCAGCAGATGGCCCCCGAGTTCCTCAAGACGCGCCTCTACCTCGCAGAAAGCTACATGCACCTGGACCGGCGCCAGGAGGCCGCCGAGCAGCTTGACGAGTTCATGAGCCGCGATCCCTACGAGCTGGAGGCCTATGCGCTCCTGGGCAAGCTCGCAGGGCATGAGGCGGCCATGCTCGCACTGGAGGACCACGTGCTCTCCCGCCTGCACCAGGACGAGGACTGGATCGCCGAGGACTTCCCCACCGCCAACGAGGTCAGCGTCCTGCTGAACCTCTACGTCATGCTTGGCCGGTGGCAGAGGGCCCGAGAGATGATCATGCGCGTAAGGGACTTCTACGCCGAGGCAGACGTCACCAGGCCGGTGGACGCTTTTGCCGAGGTCCGGCGGCTGGAGCGGCATTACGAGCAGTCCGCCACGCCCGAACGCGCCCGGGGGCTGCGGGAGATCATCCCGGAGGCGTGGGAGCGGGGAAGGGAAGGACGATGAGCGCGTTCTACGAGCTGCACCCGGTCGTGCAGGCGCTGATCGCCACCATCGGGACGTGGCTGGTCACGGCGGCGGGGGCGGGCCTTGTCATCTTCACCGGGCGGCTTTCCCAGAAGTACCTCGACGCCTCCCTCGGCATGGCGGCCGGCGTGATGATGGCGGCCAGTTGCTGGAGCCTGCTGATCCCCGCCATAGACATGAGCAAGGGCCTCGGCTACGGGCCCCTGGCCTTCATCCCCGCCCTCAGCGGCTTCCTGCTCGGCGCGGCCTTCCTCAGGGCGACCGACAAGCTGCTCCCCCACATCCACCCCCGCCTCAAGGTCCAGGAGGGCATCAAGACCCAATGGCAGCGAAGCACGTTGCTCGTGCTGGCCATCACCATGCACAACGTCCCTGAGGGCCTGGCGGTCGGCGTGGCGTTCGGGGCGGCCGCTCACCTGACGGGGGCCGAGCGGATGGCGCAGACAGGGGCCGCCGTCGCCCTGGCCATCGGCATCGGCTTGCAGAACTTCCCCGAGGGCTCGGCCGTCTCGCTGCCGCTGCGCCGGGAGGGCATGGGCCGGCTGGGGGCATTCTGGTACGGGCAGCTCTCGGCCGTCGTCGAGCCGGTCGCCGGCGTCTTTGGGGCGGCCCTCGTTGTGATCGTCACGCCCCTTCTGCCCTATGCCCTGGCATTCGCGGCCGGGGCCATGGTCTTCGTGGTGGCCGAGGAACTCATCCCCGAGGCCCAGAGCAGCGGCAACATAGACCTGGCCACCCTCGGCGTCATCCTGGGGTTCGCGGTGATGATGACGCTGGACGTGGCCCTGGCGTAGGCGGCGGAACGCCGCCGGGGCGCGGAATGCCTCAGTCGCGAGCCGCGCGCGTGAGCGCGATGCGCCCGGTGCGCGCCATCTCGCGGACCCCATAGGGACTGAGCAGCCGCAGGAACGCCTCCAGCTTGTCCTCGGCCCCCGATATCTCGATCATCAGGTCCGTCTTGCCCACGTCCACCACGCGGCCACGGAAGATGGCCACCAGCTCGAGGACCTCGCCGCGCTTCTCCACCGGCGCGCGGACGCGGATCAGCGCCAGGTCGCGCTCCACGTAGGCCGTGCCGCTGAAGTCCTGCACCTTCACCACGTCTATGACCTTGGCGAGCTGCTTGCGCACCTGTTCGAGGATGTTCGGTCTCGCCGACGGCCAGGCTGTCTATGTTGAAGCCGCGCGCGCTGAACAGGCCCGCCACGTGCGCCAGCACGCCCGGTCTGTTCGCCACCAGCGCCGAGATAATGTGTCTCTGCATCTCTCCCTCTCCCCGATCCTCATCCGCCCAGGCTTCGGCGGACAGGCCCGCCGGAGGCGGACAGGCCCCGCTATCGCCTCACGCCATGCCGCTGAGCATCTGGTCTATCGCCTCCCCGGCCGGCACCATCGGGAAGACGTTCTCCTCCGGGGCCGTGTGGAAGTCCATGAGCACCGGCACCTCCTTCAGCGCCATCGCCCGCTCCAGCGCGCCGGCCACCTCCTCGGGTTCCTCCACCAGGATGCCGACCGCCCCATACGCCTCGGCCAGCTTCACGAAGTCCGGGTTGCCGTTCGCCAGGTAGGTGTGCGAGTAACGCCGGTCGAAGAAGAGCTCCTGCCACTGCCGCACCATCCCCAGATACCCGTTGTTCAGAAGGGCTATCTTGATCGGCAGGCGGTGCAGCACGGCGGTGGCCATCTCCTGGATGTTCATCTGGAGCGAGCCGTCGCTCGTCACCACCACCACCTGCTTGTCGGGACGGCCGAACTGCGCGCCGATGCCCGCCGGCAGCCCGAAGCCCATCGTCCCCAGGCCCCCGGAGCTCAGGAACGTGCGCGGCTCGGTATACTGGTAATACTGCGCCGCCCACATCTGGTGCTGGCCCACGTCGGTCACCACGATGGCCTCGCCCTCGGTGGCGCGGTAGAGCTCCTCGATCACCGCCTGGGGCTTCACCTCGTCGCCCCCGCGGCGGTAAGAGAGCGGGAAGTCCCGCTTCCACTGCGCTATCTTCTCCAGCCACTCCCCCCTCTGGTGCTGCTGGACCAGCGGGAGCAGCTCGGTCAGGATCGCCCCGGCGTCGCCCACCACCGGGATGTCCACCCGCACGTTCTTGCCGATCGAGGTCGGGTCCACGTCCACGTGGATGATCTTCGCCGAGGGGGCGAACTGCTCGATCTTGCCGGTGATCCGGTCATCGAACCGCGCCCCCACCGCTATCAAGAGGTCGCAGTGCGTCACCGCGTAGTTCGCGTAGACCGTCCCGTGCATCCCCAGCATGTGCAGCGAGAGGGGGTCGGTCTCCGGGAAGACGCCCAGCCCCATCAGCGTGGTGGTCACCGGGATGTTCCCTTTGCGGGCGAGCTCCCTGAGCTGCTCGCTCGCCCCCGAGGTGATCACCCCGCCCCCCACGTAGAGCACCGGGCGGGCGGAGGCGTTGATCGCCTCGGCCGCCTTGCGTATCTGGCCCGGATGGCCGCCGGCCGAGGGCCGATAGCCCGGAAGCTGCATCGCGGTGTCTATCTCGCCCTCGACGCTCTGGGCCGTCACGTCGGCCGGCAGGTCGATCAGCACCGGCCCCGGCCGGCCCGTGGAGGCGATGTAGAAGGCCTCCCGCACGATGCGGCCCAGCTCCCGTGCGTCCTTGACCAGGTAGTTGTGCTTGGTGATCGGCCGGCTGATGCCCGTCATGTCGGCTTCCTGGAAGGCATCGTTGCCGATCAGGTGGGTCTTGACCTGCCCCGTGATGGCCACCAGCGGGATGCTGTCCATGTAGGCGGTCGAGATGGCGGTGACCAGATTGGTGGCGCCGGGGCCGCTGGTGGCCACGCAGACGCCGACCTTCCCCGTGGCGCGGGCATAGCCGTCGGCCATGTGGCCGGCGCCCTGCTCGTGGCGGGTCAGTATCGTCTTGATCGGCGCCTCATACAGCTCGTCGAAGAGCGCAATGACGGCGCCTCCCGGCAGGCCGAAGAGGTGCTCGACGCCCTGCTCGAGGAGGGCGTCAACCAGTATCTTTCCGCCGCGTCTTGCCATTACGGGGTTCCGTCAGAGCGTTGCGGATGCGGGGGACGGATCAGTCGCGTCAGTATAGGCCGTCAAGTCGGGCGTTTCCACCGAAAAAGGCGCCCTGCGACGGCGCGGCCGGAGCACCAGGGACCCGCTCAGAAGATGCCCTCACCGAACGCGCCGCCCTCTCGCTTGGGCCGGCTGCGGCTTCGCTTGGGAGTCCCTTCCGGCGCCTCGGCGTCCTTGCTGCCCGGCGGCACCTCGCCCTCCGGCTCCGGCTCGGGCACCTCGTTGGCCGCCCCGGGCTCCGGCCCGCCCTCCCACTGCGACGGCGTGGGCGACCCGCGCCCTGGCGCAACGGCCCCCGGCGGCGGAGTGGGCGAGGGCTCGCCCGGCTCCTCTTGCGCCTCGGCCGGGCCGGGCATGTCGCCTGGGCCGACTTCCTGCCGGGGCTCCACTTCCTCTTCGTCGAAGTACGAGGTCTCCAGGTCGTCCAGGCCCGCGCCGGAGTACTCGTGCAGGGGCTCGAGCCCCTCGCGCGCCCTCCGCTCCTCTTCCTCGTAGGCCGCAAGGACGGTGTTCTGGACCATTTCGCGGCACGGGGTGTTGATCGGATGGGCAACGTCCACGTGGTACTTGTCGCCGCTAGCGGCGGCCCGTTCGGCGCGCCCCTCGTCCAGTCTGCTGCCACAACTGCCGCAGAATCTGGCCCTGAGCTCGTTCTTGGCGCTGCACTGGGGGCAGTTGTCGCTGAGCTTGCGGCTCGGCATGGCCACAAAGAGCCCCTTGCGCCCCTCAATCACGCGCAGGTCGTGCACAACGAAGTCGTCGTCCACCGTGATGCTGCAGAACGCACGGAGCCTGTCGGTCCGATGCCGCATCAGCTTCACTCGCACTTCCGTGATATTCAACGGTGTCCCCTCCCGGTTGTCGGCGGGACGACCCGACCAGCCCACTCGGACACGCTCTGCACCGCCGCGCAGTCCACCCCCAGCCGCGACGCCAGCTCCCCGGCAGCTTCCTCCGCTGCCGGCGCCCCCGCCACAAGCACAAGGAAGCTGGAACCGCTGCCGCTGAGCAGGCAGCCGCGCGCACCGATCTGCCGGCCGGCCTCTACCAGCAAATCCCAAATGGCCCGTAAGTCAGTGCAAAGAGAGAAGGCTGCCTCCTGCAGATCGTTGCGCAGGCAACTGCCAAGCAGTTCGACATCGCCCTCGCGCAGCGCCTCAACCACATTGTCACTCGCGGGCCCCTGCCCTGTCAAGCGGCGGCCCGCCGCCGAGTAGACGGCCGCCGTGGAGACCCGGACGCCGGGCATTACGAGAACGAAGTGCATCGGCCCCCGGACCGGCAGCGGGGTCACTCTCTCGCCCCGACCTTCGCAGAGCGCTGCCCCGCCGTGCAGGAAGAACGGCACGTCCGACCCGAGCTCGGCCGCCAGCCCGCCCAGTTCCCCGGGCGGCGCCTCGACGCCCCACAGCTCGCGCAGCGCCAGCAGGGCCATGGCAGCGTCCGCGCTCCCACCGCCGAGGCCCCCTCCGACCGGTATGCGCTTGCGCAGCGTCACCGCCGCCCCCTGCTCCACGGCGTAGCGGCGTTGCAGCAGCCGGGCGGCACGCACGATCAGGTTCCCCTCGCCAGTCGGCACGTCGCCTTCCGGGCAGGACAGCTCGACGCGCCCCTCCGGCATCAGGCGGAAGTCCATCTCGTCGAACAGGCTGACCGCCTGCATCACGGTGCGTATCTCGTGGAAGCCGTCGGGGCGGCGCCCGAGCACTTCGAGGCAGAGGTTCACCTTGGCGGGCGCGCGGACGCTGAGGTCCGGCGGCTTCCGGCGCTCATCAGCCATCGTCGTCACCCGCTGCGACGCTGAAGAAGGTGAGCTGGCTCTTCCCGTAGACGCGGGCCTCCTGCCTGGCCAGGCGGCCGGCCGGCCAGATCACGTATGGCATGGGGCGGTGATGGAGCATCAGGAGCGCACCGTCCGCCGCCCACGAGCCGGCCAGAGCTCCCAGCGCCGCAAAGAGCGCGGCCCGCCGGTTCGCGTCGTCCACGTCGGCGTAGGGCGGATCAACAAACACCAGGCCCGCCGGCCGGGCCGGATCGGGTGGCTCGCGGGACGGCAGCGACAGGACGTCGGCCTGGACCAGGCGGCAGCGCCCGGCCAGCCGGCAGCGCTCCGCGTTGTCCATGGCGAGGCGTCCGAGACGCGCGTCCTGTTCGACGAACGTGCAGCTCCGCGCGCCGCGGCTGATGGCCTCCAGCCCCAGGGCCCCGCTGCCGCAGTAGAGGTCCAGCACATCGGCGTCCGGCACGAGCGC
>LJUE01000222.1 GCA_001303885.1 Planctomycetes bacterium SM23_32
GCCGGCCCGGGCCTACCAGATCGGCGCCCGCAGCGTCGAGGCCGACTTCTACTACCTGGCCACGGCAACCGCCTGCCGCGCGGTGGACCTGCGGCTCATCAAGGGCCTGCGCTACATGCAGGAGTGCAACTGCGGGGCCGTGCGCTGGGAAGGGGATCCCGAGGGGGGGCTCCGGGACGTGCTGGTGAGCCGCGACCTGCTGCCGAGCGCAGGAGCGGGCCGGGCGCCGGCAGGAACCGTGCCGCTGGGCTGGCTTCCGCCCGAGCTGCAGACGGACCAGCTCCTGCGCTGCGCGCGCCGCTGCGAGGCGGACGGCGACTATCGCACCGCCCAGCAACTGCTTGACGAGATCGGACAGATCGAGTGCGGCAGCACGGGCGAGCCATACCTAGTTCACCACTACGCGCGCGTGGCTTTCCGGCTGGGCGACCTGGCGCGGGCCGAGCGGATGTGCGGCGAGCTGATCGGGCAGGGATACGGCGCGGACAACTACGTGCGACTCGGGCGCATCTACCAGAGGTGGGGGCGGATCGAGGACGCCCTCGAAGCCTACCGGCTCGGCCTGGCCGGCATCGGGCTCACCGAAGAGGACATGGACAGCGACGCGTTCCCGTTCACGTGCCACACGGACTTCGACGCCTTCCATGCCTTGGCGGGCCAGGGCGAATGCCTGCTGGCGCTGGAGCGCTATCAGGAGGCAGCGCGGCTGCTGCGCAGGGCCTCCCGGCTGCGGGCGAACAGCCCGCGCCCGCACGTGGCGTTCGGCCGGCTGTTCCTGCGCCACGGGCAATGGGACAACGCCGAGACGGCCTTCCTCATGGCAGCCGAGCGGGAGCGCCCGGCGCGGGATGTGGCTGTGGAGGTCGGACTGGCCGCTGCCTGCCAGGGCCGGGGCGACGCGGCAGCGGCCTACGAATGGTGCCGGAAGGGCCTGGCCCGCGCGCCCGATCACGAGGGGCTGTTGCAGCGGGCTGCGCAGTGGGGGCTGGCGCTGGGCAGGCGAGAGCAGGTGGCGGCGCTGTACCGCGCGTTCCTCAGCCACCGGCCGGGCCACGTGCTGGCGCTGCTGGGGCTGGCGGCCGTCTGCCGCGCGCTGGGCCGCCACGAGGAGGCCGAGGAACTGGCCGGACGGGCCGCCATGCTGAAGGGCGACGGTGAGGCGGCCGCATAGCGGGGCCGTGCCGACGTGTGTCAGGCCACGAAGTGGCCGGCCGCCTGGTCCGATGAGGCCGCTTCGGCGCTCTCGACCACCTGTTCCCAGGCTTCACGCAGCTCGTTGAGGATCTCGATGCACTCGTCCACCTTCTCGGCCGAGCGCTCGATGTTAGCCTCGTTCAGGTGGCGGTAGATGAAGTTGTAGAGGGTGCGCAGGTCGCTTGCCATCTCGGGCGCGGCTTCCGGGTCGAGGCAGTTGTTCAGCTCGGCCACGATGTCCTGGGCCTTGCCGATGTAGACGCCCTTGAGGGCGAAGTCGCCCTCGGCGAGCTTCTCCTTGGCCACGGTGAGGAACTTCACCGCGCCCTCGTAGAGCATCACGATTAGCTTGCCCCGCTGCTGCGTGGTAATGGTCTGCGTCTTGTAGGCCTCTGCTGCGTCCATCGACGTCGCTCCTCTGCTGGAGTCACCTCCTCTCAGCTCTGCTGCGTAAGGCTGGCAGCCAGCTGGCTGGCCCAGTCCTGCTGGGCCTGCAACGTCACTATCATCTCCTCCAGTCGGGCATACTTGGCGACGAGCCGCTCCCTGAGCAGCTCCAGCCTGTCCTGCTCCTGCTCGATCCTGTCGTCCAGCTGCGCGACGATGTCCCGGTAGCTCTCGTCCAGGTTGTGCAGCATCCCCTCGGAGCTGTCCAGTATCTGGTCCAGGACATCGCCGAGCCGACCGGCAATGCCCTGGGTCACACGCACCGTGGCGGTCTGCGTCGTGCTGCCGCCGTCCCAGACGGCTTTCACGTAGAGGCTGTACTCGGGATTGCCTTCCGTGCCCACGATGTAGGGGGAGTCAACGGTGGCGCTGCGAAAGGTGGACTCGGTCGTGAGCTTGAAACGCCCCGCCGTCAGGTTGCCCCCGCCGTCGAAGTCGGCCTCCACGTCGTAGATGCCCGGCGTGGTCAGCAGCCCGCTGGCCTGGTGGAAGGTCAGGTAGTCGCTGTCGGAGTAGCCCCTGAAGCTGTCGGCAAAGAGTCGGATAACGGCCTCGAAGTCCTCCGCCAGGGCCGCGTCCAACTCGTCCTCGTCCAGCTCGATCGTGCCCAGAGCGGTGTCGTCGTCGGTGCGCCCCAGCGTCTCCAGGCCCACCTGCCCGAGGTGCGTGTAGGCATCCGTGCCGTCCAGGAAGCCCGGCGCCTCGCTGATGATGACCTCCCGCAGCATGGACTCGACCAGGTTCGCCGCGTAGTTGCCCAGCAGCTCGCCGCCCTGCTCGGTCTCCGTGTTGTAGGAGGTCTTGACGTTCAGCCAGGTCTTCAGCGCGTTGTATGACTCGACGAGGGCCTGTATCTTCGCCTTGACGCCTTCGGAGTCGGTGTTGACGGCCACGGTCACGGGCGAGCCGCTGGTGGTGGCCTGTAGGGTCAGCGTCACGCCGGTGATGAGGTCGGCCACGACGTTGCTCTCACGTTCCAGCCAGCCGGCGGCCGGGTAGCCGTTCAGCCGGACCTGCGCGTTCTGGGCCGCCTGCACCTCGGTGAAGTCCGTGTCCCCGAAGCCGGTCAGCGTGGTGGCCCCGTCTATGGCAATCGTGTAGGTGGCGCCGGTGTCGTTGCCGCGCAGCACGAGGTGATGGGACGTGGCGCCGCCGCTTCCGTCGTCCAGCACAGACGCGGTGACGCCGGGGTTGTCGGAGTCGTTGTTGACCAGCGCGGCCAGCTCCTGGAGGGTGGTTCCGTCGGCCACGTCCACCGAGACGCTCTCGCCCGCGTAGGAGTAGGCGAAGACCAGGTCGCCGCCGCTGTCGTTGACCACCGCGTCCGCCGCGTCCAGGCCGCTGTGGATCTCCAGTTCGGCGTTGGCGAGCTGATTGATCTCCAGCGAGTAGGTGCCGGGGGTCGCGTTCCCGGAGACGGCGGCCTCGACGGTGGACGTGCTGCTGCTCTGCGCCTGGTAGGAGCGGAGTTCCTCGGCGGTGTCCATCGCTTCGACGCTGTCGCGGAGGTCGGTCAGGTAAGTGCGCAGCTCGTCGAAGGTGGCGATCTTGGTCTCCCAGGAGTCCTTCCAGTTCTCCAGGGGGGTTATGACGCGGCTGGTGCGGGCAGCTATCTCGGCCTGGATGATCAGGTTCCAGTCTATGCCGCTGCCGACCCCGGTGAAGCTGACCGTGCCCATGTGGGAAATCCCTTCCTGCACAGGAACAGGCTTCCCGCCTCGGCGTGAGGCCCCGGGCCGCGTTGACGGCCCTCTGAGGCCCTCTGGGGGGCTTCAAGCCCCGGCGTCGAGCCATTGCCGGCAGCAGGGCGCAAAGGCCGTGCCACCCAAAGAAAAGCGGCCTCCCGCTCGTCAGAGAAGGAGGCCGCTTCCCGACAGACCCGGACTTAGCCGAGCAGCGTCAGGGCCATCATAGGCACGGCATTGGCCTGGACCAGCATAGCCACGCCGGCTTGAGCCAGAACCTGATTCCGGGTCAGTTGCGTGACCTCCCACGCGACGTCCACGTCGGAGATCTGCGACTCGGCTGCCTGCACGTTCTCCCTCTGGATCTCCAGGTTGGCGATCGTGTTCTGCAGCCGGTTCATCATGGCGCCGAAGTGCGCGCGGGCGGTGTCCTTGGTCCCGATCGCCGTGTTGATCGCGGTCAAGGCCGCCTGCGCGGACGCCTGAGAGGCCAGCGTCAGGGAGTCGAGGCCGAGCGTCGTCCCCGTCATGTTCTGCTGGCTCACGTAGTAGTAGTCCTCGGCCGAGCTGTTGCCCGTGCCGAAGTGGATCTTGATGGTGCCTGAGGCGTTCAGGCCGTAGATGTCGTTGAAGGTGGTGGCGTTGGCGATCCGGGTGATCTCGTTGCGCATCTGCGTGAACTCGTCGTTCATGATGGTGCGCTGAGCATCGCCGTATGTCCCGGTGGACGCCTGAAGGGCCAGCTCCTTCATACGAATGAGCTTCTCGTCTATGACCTGCGCGGCACCGTCGAACGTCTGGAGCATCGACCCAGGCCGGCCACTTCCGCCCGCATCAGCTCTCTGACGGCCAGGCCGGCAGCGTCGTCGTCCGCGCTGTTGATGCGAAGACCTGACGACAGGGCGTTAATGGACTCGGCCAGGTTCCGGTAAGTCGCTCCCAGGTTCCTGAGGGCGACTTGGGCCATCATGTTGTGCTTGATGACCAGACCCATGGCACAGTTCCTCCAAACAGGTACACGAACAGTCCTGCGGGGCGGGCACCGCCCAGCCCCCTTCCGGAGACTCAGATTCGTGGCTCGAGCCGTCTACCCCTACTTGTCGGACGATTCGGCCGTGACTTTAGCCCCTTTTTCGAAGAAAGCGTCCGGCGGCGGCTGGGCGGGGGTCCTATCGGGGCGATGGCGGGCAGGTGCGAGGGAGGGGCAAGGGGCCGCCGCGGGGCCTCAGTTGCTCGGCTCGAGGCCGTAGCGTTTGATCTTCTGCCACAGCGTGGTCCGGTTGATGCCGAGTATCTCGGCGGAACGGGCCTTCTGCCAGTTCGTCTCGTCCAGGACCTTGCCGATGAGCCGGCGCTCCATCTCCTGGAGCGACTCCACCCCCAGCGGCAAGCGCTCGGGTCGCCGCTGCTGGGCGCGCGCCGCCGGCGAGATGACCAGCTGGTCCTCCTCGATGACGGACCCGGAGGCCAGGATCACGGCCCGTTCGATCACGTTGCGCAGCTCGCGCACGTTGCCGGGCCAGTCGTAGTCGGTCAGGCGCCGCAGGGCACCGTCCGTGAAACCGGTGAACTGCTTGTTGCAGCTCTCGGCCAGCTCGTTCAGGAAGTAGGAGCTGAGCAGGGGTATGTCCTCCGGCCGCTCGCGCAGGGGAGGGATCTGGATGGTGAACACGTCCAGGCGGTAGAACAGGTCCCGCCGGAACTCGCCGTCCTGCACCGTCTGCCAGAGGTTGCGGTTGGTGGAAGCTATGACGCGGCAGTCGGAGCGGATGTTCTCGATGCCGCCGACCCGCTTGTAGGTCTTCTCCTCCAGCACCCGCAGGAGCTTGGCCTGGAGCTTGATGGGCATCTCGCCTATCTCGTCCAGGAAGATGGCCCCGCCGTGGGCCGCCCCGAACAGGCCCTTGCGCGTCTCGAGGGCGCCGGTGAAGGCGCCTTTCTCGTAGCCGAACAGCTCGGCTTCCAGCAGCGTTTCGCTGAGCGCCGCGCAGTTCAGGTCCACGAACTGGCCGTCGCTATGGTTGCTGTGCTCGAAGATGGCCCGTGCCACCAGCTCCTTGCCGACGCCGCTCTCGCCCTGGATGAGCACGGTGGACTGGTTGCTGCGGCTCACCATGATGATCTTGCGGTAGATGGTCTTCATGGCGTCGCTGGCCCCCAGCAACGTCCAGCCCGGCGCCTGCATGCGCACCCCGTCCCCATCCACCCGCAGCAGATGGTGGCAGCAGGAGGTGCTGCCGACGGCCTGTTCGACGGCCCGCTCGACGTCGGACAGCGAAAAGGGCTTTGCCATGAACTGGTGGGCCCCCATCCGAGTCGCCTTGACGGCCTTCTCGATGTCGGCATGGCCGGTGATGACTATCACGGCGAGGGCGCTGTTCCGCTTGTGGGCCTCCCGCATCAGAAAGAACCCGTCGCCGTCCGGCATCTTCAGGTCAACCAGCAGCACGTTCGGCAGGAAGCCGTCTATCTTCTCCAACCCCTCGGCGGCCGTGGCGGCGGTCTGGACCTCGTAGCCCTTGTCCGTCAGGTACTGCTCGATGCTGGTGGTGACGGTCTCGTCGTCGTCAACAAGCAGGATCCTCAGGCCCATCGCGCCTCCTCGGGGGTGTCGTGCGGCTGCGTTCTGCACGTGAGACGGGCGAACCCGGATTCTACGCAGTGCTCCAGGCCGGCTTCAACATGGCGGCGCCGCGCCGCCTCAGACCGCAGGCGCGGGGGCCGTGCCGCGCGCTCGGCGTCCTGCGGGGCAGCCGGCCGGCGCGCCCACGCCCTGATGGCTGTCGTCGTCGGCGCGCCCGGCGGGGGTCGTGAACGCGGGCGCGGAAAGCCGGCCTAAGGCATTCCCGAGCAAATAGTTACATTG
>LJUE01000223.1 GCA_001303885.1 Planctomycetes bacterium SM23_32
CACGGAGCATGGGACAGATGCAGAGGCGCCGGGCATTCACTCTCATTGAACTGCTGGTTTCGGTGTCCATCATCACCATCCTGGCCGGCATGTCGGTGCCCGCCGCCATGCACGCCCTCCAGGCGGCACGGGCCGCCAACTGCGCCTCCAACCACCGCCAGATCGTGCTGGGCGCCCTTCTCTGCGCCGAGGACCACGGCACTTACATGGTCCGCAGCCGCCACTACTACGACGCCGAGGGGAAGGAGAAGATATGGACCTACGCCCTGGCCCCCTACCTGGGGGACCAGGACGTCTTCCTGTGTCCTGCGCAGGGGCCGGACGAGGTGGAAGCCGTCTACAGCGAGGACTGGCAGGGGCGCGACCTGCTGAACATCGGCATCAACCGCAACCTGGAGACCTACCAGGGCCAGAAGGACAAGTGGCTGCCGCCGGAGGAGCCCTCGTGGCCCCTCTGCGAGTTCGACGGCCCGTCGAGGACATGGATCTTCGCCGACTCCTACTGCGGCAAGCGCGGCTTCCAGACCCGGCTCGACATGCAGGTGGACGGGCAGTCCAGCTTCTCGACACGGCACTACGGCCGGGTGCAGTTCGCCTTCCTGGACGGGCACGTGGACGCCTTCGACGTCGAACTGCTCACCGACGAGGACGGCTTCACCGTGGCGGACAACGCCGCCGGGATCTCCTGGTTCCCCACGGCCCACCCGCCGGAGTGGATCGTCCCGGACCCAAGGCCATGATCTACGTGGGCGTTGACGACACCGACGCGCCCGGCGTGCCGGGCACCAACAAGCTCGCCCGCCGCATCCTGCCGCGGCTGCGCGCCTGCGGCCCCACCTTCGGCATCACGCGCCATCAGCTCCTGGTGGACCCGCGCATACGCTACACATCGAAGAACAGCTCGGCCGCCATCATGCTGAGGAACGGGGCGGCCCGCCCGGCGGATGGGATCGCGCAGGCGCTGCGCCGGGCCCTCGCGGCCGGCTGCGCCGAGGGGAGCGACCCGGCCTTCTGCGTGGCCGAAGAGGTAGCGGCGGAGGTGACGGCGTTCGGCCGGCGCGCCCAGAGCGAGGTGCTCAACGCCGGGGAGGCGCTGGCGCTGGCCGTGCGCTGCGGCCTGCTGCTGGAGTCCGTGGCGGGAGACGGCAGCGGCGTGGTGGGCGCCCTGGCGGCCGTCGGGCTCGCCGCCGCCGGCGACGACGGCCGGTTCGTGCAGCTCGGCGACTGGCCGGACGACCTGTCGGGCCGCCAGCCGGCCCGGCTCCTGCGCCGGCGCGGCGTGGACGCCTTCATCCAGGAGGGCGTCAGGCATCCATGAGGCCCGCCCCGGGCCCTCAGGGTTGACCGCCGGGTCGGCCCGCTGATACACTCCCTTCACGTTCGTTTCTCTCATGCTTCCGCTCCCTCCTTCGGCGATGCTTCGGAGGGCAAGCATGCTCGTGCTCGTGGCTTTCCCCGCAGGCGGGCCCGTGGCGCGCCGCGGCCCCGCTGTGACCGGGGAGCTCAACAGGAGGGCCGCTGCGGCATGAGCGGGCAGCCGCTGACTCTGGCCGTCTTCTGCCTGGTCTACGCCTGGCTCATCCTGAGCCGCCGGCACCGGGCGAAGGCGGTCTGGGCCGGCGTCATCGCGCTGTTCCTCGTCCCGGTGCTGTTCGGCAGCAGTCCGGTGCTCGGGCCGCGCGACCTGTTCCGGCTCAACGAAGGGGGCAGTTGGGCCAGCGTCAACTGGAACGTCATCGGCATCTTCTGCGGCACAATGCTGGTGGCCGGGGTGTTCATCTACAGCGGCGTGCCGGCCCTCTGCGCCGACCTGCTGATAGACCGCAGCCCCAACGTGGGATGGGCCATCCTGGGGGTGTGCGCGTTCGCCAGTTTCGTGAGCGCCTTCGCCGACAACACGGCCACTGTGCTCATCATCGCGCCCATCGCCATGGCGCTGGCCCGCAAGCTGGAGGTCTCGGCGGCGCCGTTCGTCATCGGGCTCGCCATTTCCTCCAACCTCCAGGGCACGGCCACGCTGATAGGCGACCCGCCGAGCATGATCCTGGCCGGCCACTTCCAGTTGAACTTCAACGACTTCTTCTGGTACGGCGGCCGCCCGGGCATCTTCTTTGCCGTCCAGGTCGGCGCCGTGGCCGGCTTCACCGTGCTGTGGCTGATGTTCCGCCGCTACCGC
Source organism: Planctomycetes bacterium SM23_32 (assembly GCA_001303885.1). Taxonomy (GTDB): domain Bacteria; phylum Planctomycetota; class Brocadiia; order SM23-32; family SM23-32; genus SM23-32. The sequence continues at coordinate 2,177 of LJUE01000223.1, forward strand.
CAGCCGGTGGTCCGGATCGAGCCGGAGAGGCCGCGCAGTTGGGTGCCGCTGGTCGTGCTGGTGCTCATGGTAAGCGCCCTGGCGGCCGCCTCGAGCCTGGACCCGCACTTCGTCTGGTTCGGAGCGGTCACCTGCCTGACGGCCGCCGCCTTCTCGATGGGCTGGCTCTGGAGGCGCGACCGCGAGGACGCCGTGCGCATACTGAAGTCCTTCGACTTCCGCACGCTCTTCTTCCTGGCCGGCGTGTTCATGATGATCTACGCGCTCAACAGGACCGGCATCGTGGCCCGCGCCGCCCAACTGGTCGCCTCTCTCACCGGCCAGAGCATGCTCGGGGCGTTCGTGCTGGTGGTGGGCTTCAGCATGGTGCTGAGCGCTTTCGTGGACAACATCCCCTACGTGGCGGCAATGCTGCCCCTGGTGGATGCGCTCGGGGGCAACATGGGCGTCGGGGCAACGAACATGGTGCTGCCGTTCGGCCTGCTGATCGGATCGTGCCTGGGGGGCAACATCACGCCCATCGGCGCCTCGGCCAACGTGGTGGCCTACGGCCTGCTGGACAGGACGGAGGGGGAAGAGATCAACTTCCTGGACTTCGTCAAGATCGGCCTGCCCTTCACGCTGGCGGCGGTGGCGGCGGGGGCCGGGTTCCTGTGGATCGTCTGGATGTGCGTCTGAGGCGGCGTGCCGGAGAGCGCGTCCGTCAGCCGTCTCTCCGGCCGGCGCCGGGACGGCGGCGCCGCTTCGCCAGGAGCTTCAGGAAGACGTAGAGCGCCAGGGCGCCCATGATGAGCACCGTGGCGGCCAGCACTCCCAGCGCCGCCCAGGGCACCTCCCCGCGGCTGACCGTCTCGACGATCACGTGCATCCCCATCACCACCAGCACGGCCCCCGGCAGCATGCAGAGCCACGACCAGAACAGGTACGTGCCGAAGCGCACGCGGGTCAGCCCGAAGGCGTAGTTCTGGACGTTGAACGGGATCAGGGGGAAGAGCCGGTTGAACGCGACGACGAGCACGCCGTAGTCGGCCACCAGGTCGTCGAGCCGCCGGTATCGCTCCTTCCGCGCCATCCAGCGCGCCACCGGCTCCCGCGCGAAGTAGCGCGCGATCAGGAAGGCGACCGCCGCGCCGAGGGTCTTGCCCGCGCTGACGCAGGCCACGCCGAGGACCGGACCGAAGAGCCAGCCGGCCGCCATGCTCAACGGCGAGCCGGGGATGACGGCCACCGCCGCCCCGGCGCGGATGAGGACGAAAGCGAGCGGCGCGGCCGGCCCCAGCTCCGCGATCCATTCCTTCAGGCCGGCCAACCTCCCGCCGAGGCCCGTGAACGCACAGGCCACGAACCACCCGCAGACCAGGACGAGCAGCAGCAGGGGGCGCCACCATCCCCCGGGCCTGGCACGTTCCCCCGGCTGCGACGGCCCCGTGTCGTTGCGTCCGGCCACTCCAACCCTCCCTCTCAGCGGCAGCGGCGCGCCGGAGAGGATGATAGCGGCGGCGGCCCCCGCACTCAATGCCGGCTGCGGCCGGTGGTGCGCCGGGGGGCGATTGCAGCCGCGCGCGGTCTGCGCTATGATGGGCGCCCCCGCACGGGGGAGTTCCTTGCCGGCCACGCTTGAATGCGATCCAGGGAGCCGCAACGTGCCGCGAGCCACGCAGATCAAGAGGGGCAACGTCATCAAGTGGCGCGAGCAGCTATGGCGCGTCGTCGCCGTCCAGCAGACCTTCACGGGCAAGCACGGCGCCTACTACCAGATGAAGCTCCAGAACCTGGAGGACGGCCACGTCGAGACGCAGCGTTTCGGCACCTCGGATGACGTGGAGAGGGCGTTCGTGGAGGCCCGCCGGATGCAGTATCTCTACCAGGACGGCCCGAGTTACGTGTTCATGGACCCGACCACGGGGGAGCAGGTCCACATCGGCGAGCCACTGCTGAAGGACGCGCTGCCCTACCTGGCCTACAACGCCGAGGTGGAGGTGCAGTTCCACCAGCAGAGGGCCGTCGCCCTGGAGCTGCCCGCCAGCGTGGAGCTGGAGGTGACCAGGACCGATCCGGCGGTGCGCGGCGACACGGCCACCTCCGTGACGAAGCCCGCCGAGGTGGAGACCGGCCTGGTGGTCAAGGTGCCCGGCCACATCAAGACGGGCGACCGCATCCAGGTGGACACGCGCACGGGCGAGTTCCTGGGCCGCGCGTAGGGCGGCGCCGCGAGGCCGCGAGAGCACAAAGCAAGGCGGCCACGACCATGATGGGGGACGCCATGGCGCAGGAAGTGCCATCCTTGCCGGACGCGTTCGCGGACCCCTACGGGCGCCTGCTCGGCGAGTTCGCCGACCAGATCAGCGAGAGGCGTTCCACCTACGGGCAGCCGAGCCGCAGCGTGCGGGAGGAGATCGTCCGCTGCGTCTGGTTCGGCGGGCACTTCCGCGCCGAGGGGCTCGCCACCGATGACGGGCGCCGCGTTGAGGTGCTCTCGCCCGGCTGGTGGAACGTGGAGGGCGGCCCCGATTTCGTGCGCGCCGAACTCCTGCTCGAAGGCACCGGCCGCGTCGTGGGGGACGTGGAAGTCCACACCCTGGCCTCCTCCTGGTACGCCCACGGCCATCACACCCAGCCCGAGTACGCCGACGTGGCCCTGCACGTGGCCATGTGGAACGACCGCGACGAGGCGACCGTGCGGGCCGCCGACGGCCGCGACATACCGCAGGTGACCCTGAGCAGGGCCGTGGACGAGGACCTGGAGGAGCTGGTGGAGGTCATTGACCCGGAGGCCGAGGCGGCCGAGCGGGAATGGACGGCGGTGGAGGGCAAGTACTGCGGCCGGGCCTACCGGCAGGGGGAGGTGGAGCCCGCCTGGCTGGGCCGCCTCCTGGACGCGGCCGGCGACCACCGCCTGCTGACCCGCGCCGGGGCGGTCGGCGAGCTGCTGGAGAACCACCCCGCCGAGCAGCTGCTCTACGAGCGTCTTGCCGAGGCGCTGGGCTACAAAAGCAACCGGATGCCGTTCCTGCAACTGGCCGGCCTGCTGCCCATCGCCGTGCTGCGGGGCGCCGTGCCGGTCGAGGCGGGCCCCGAAGAGAAGGCCACGCTGCTGGAGGCCGCACTGCTCGGCGTCGCCGGGCTCCTGGACGATGCGGCGTCCGACCAGGGGGACCCCGAGACCCGGAGCTACGTGGAGCGGCCGCATCGCCGCCCTGGCCGGGCTCTGCGCCGAGCACCTCCACACGGGGCTCTTCAACCACTTCCTGAGACTGGTCAACACGGCCCGGCCGGCCGGCCGGCAGCGGGCGGACACGGCCGTGCGCAGGGCGCTGCTCGGCCCCCTGCTGCGCCTGGAGCACCCCTACTGGTCCCGCCGCTGCACGTTCGGCGGCAAGCGTCTGGCCAGGCCGAGCGCACTGGTGGGCCGCCAGCGCGCGATGGGCATCCTGGCGGACGTGCTGCTGCCCATGCTGCTGGCCCACAGCCGCCGCGAGAACGACGCCGGGGCCGCCGGCAAGCTGCACGAGCTCTGGAGGGGACTGCCGAGGCAAGAGGGCAACGTGGTCACGCGGCGCATGGAGCAGGTGATCTTCGCCAGCCGCCGGGAGGCGCGCGAAGTGGTCAACTCCGCGCGCCGTCAGCAGGGCCTGCACCAGCTCTACCGGGACTGCTGCCGCCTGGAGGCAGGATGCGAGGGATGCGTGCTCTACCTGGCGCATCAGGCGGGCAAGAGCCTGGCGCCGCTCTGAGGGAGCCTCACTCGGGCAGGAAGCCGACCGGCCACCGACGGCCCACCTCGCCCCGCAGCGCCCGGCGGTAGACGGCGAGCGTCTGTTCGGTCAGCACGTCGGGGGTGAACCGGCTGCGCACGCGCTCCCTGCCTCTCGCAGCCATGCGGCGAGCCAGAGCGGGGTCCTCGGCGAAGGTGAGGATGCCCTTCGCCAGCGCGCGGGGGCTCCGGATGGGCACGACGAGCCCGGTCCGATCCGGCAGCACGGCCTCGCGCACGCCCCCCGCGTCGGTGGCCACGATGGGACAGCCGGCGGCGGCCACCTCCAGCAGCGTGCTGCAGAGCCCTTCCTCCGAGCTGCCGAGCGCAAAGACGTCGAAGGCGCCGATCAGGCGGGGCACATCCCATCGGAAGCCGGTCATGACGAGCCGGTCGTCCAGATGCAGGCGCCGCGCCTTGTCCATGAGGGTCTGGCGCAGCGGCCCCTCGCCCACGATCACGACCCACGTCTGCGGCAAGGCGTCCCGGACGACGCGGCAGGCCTCCAGCAGCGTGCGGTGGTCCTTGTGGCTGACCAGGGCACCGATGTTGCCGACGACGAAGGCGTCCTGCGGGATGCCCAGCTCGGCCCGGGGGATGGGGGCAACGTCGGCGAAACGCTCCGGCTCGGTCACGCTGCGCACGACGAAGATGCGCCACTCGGGCACGCCGGCCGCCGTCAGCGTCTCCTTGACGCGGTTGCTGATGGCGACGTACGCCGTCGTGCCGAAGAGGTACTTGAGCCGGCCCAGCCCGAGCATGCGGCGGCCGACGGCGAACTCGATGCGCCGGTGGGCGACCACCCGGCACTTGGGCATCCAGAGACGCGCGGCCACCAGGGCGAGGGTGTGGGCGTGCGCCGTGTGCGAATGCAGGATGTTAAACCGGCCCTCGCGGGCGATGCGCGCGATGCGGTAGGCCGCCCGCAGGTCCCACTCGCCCCGCATGGCAAGCTGGTGCACGCGGACGCCGGCCTCGCCCGCCCGACGCGCAGCCACGCCCCCCCGCTGGAGCACGGCGGCCGTAGGCACGCAGCGCCGCGCCAGACCACGGGCCAGGTAGAGCATCTGCTGCTCGCCGCCGCGCCAGCCCGACTGCTCGTCGACGTGCAACACGCGTGCTTGCTGGAGCGATGCCGACATGGGCGCAACCTGTCGAGGAAGCTCAGTGGCGGAAGTGCCGCGCGCCGGTCAGGACCATAGCCACGCCCAGCCGGTCGGCGGCCTCAATCACTGCGGCGTCGCCCTTGGAGCCGCCCGGTTGGATGATGGCCGTCACGCCGGCCCGGGCGGCCCGCTCGACCGCGTCGGGAAAGGGGAAGTAGGCGTCGCTGGCCATCACCGCCCCCTCGGCCCGCTCCCCGGCCTCCCGCCCCGCGCCAGCGTCACGGCGTTGGACTTTACGTGCTTGCAGCAGAGCCACGCGAAGCGCAAGTCGGCTATCTGCTCGTCGCTGGGGGCAAGCGCGGTGGCCACTTCAGCGCCGTCCGCCCCGAACCCCGGCAGGTCGCGCGTCTGTACCAGCAGCCCGCCCGTGACGCGCCGCATGTCCTGGGCCGTCTCGTCCACGCCGGCCCCGTCCAGCGCGCCGGTCTTGAGCACCCGCGTGCGCTCGAACCACGCGGCCCCCCGCCGCAGCGTCTCGAGGGCCTCCTCATGGAAACCCGGCGCCACCAGGCAGTCCACAAAGAACGGCGCCGCTCTGCCCTCCATCTCGGCCCGCACCTCGGCGATGGCCCTGGCCGTGGGGACGTCGAGCGGGCGGTTGAGGGCAACGACGCAGCCGAAGGCGCTGACGGGGTCGCCGCGATAGGCCTTCTCGTAGGCGACGTGGAGCGACTCGTCCGTGCCGGCGCCGCAGGGGTTCGTATGCTTGACGACCACGGCCGTCGGCCCGTCGAACTCGCGCACCAGCCCCACGCCGGCGTCCATGTCGAGGATGTTGTTGAACGAGAGGTCGGGGCCGGCGATCTGCTCGGCGTTGCTGACGCACGCCTCTTCGAGGTGCTCCTCGACGTAGAAGGCGCCCTGCTGGTGGGGGTTCTCGCCGTAGCGCAGGTCCTGCTTCTTGACGAACTCGAGCGTCAGCCGCTCCGGCCCCACCTCGTGCGTGGTCTCGATGCCGCCCAGGTACTCGGCGATGGTCGTGTCGTAATGGGCGGTGTGGCGGAATGCCTCGACGGCCAGGGCGAAGTGCGTCCGCTCGGAGAGGCAGCCCTCGTTCTGCTCCAGCTCGCCGGCCACTGCCTCGTACATGCCGGGGTTGGTCACCACGGCCACGTGGCTGTAGTTCTTCGCGGCGGCGCGGATCAG
>LJUE01000224.1 GCA_001303885.1 Planctomycetes bacterium SM23_32
GGTTCATGTCCCCGGCGTCGTGCCAGCCGCCGCTGGCGTCCCGCACGCGGCCGGTGCCCGGCTCGGGAATGGCTGCGTCAAACGTGTGGCAGGCCCGATGAGCGTAAGGCCCCGCGTGCTCCGCGTCCAGATCCATTCCGCAGCGTTGGAAGAAGTAGAACCGCGCAACATCGCGAAAGAACCCGGCGTAGAGGTCCTCCGCGACGGCGAACGGCGCCGACTCGCCGACGCCGGGCACCTCCACCACGTAGCGGCCCGGCGCGTCAACCGCCGTGAAGTCCGCCTCGTACACGTTGTCGCCGCTCGGCTCGTCGCCGAGCACGTCGAGCGTGAGCGCCCCTTCGAAGACGGCCGCCCCCGTGTCCGCGTCGCGCACCACGAACGTCTGGCGGCCCGTCAGCGGCGCGGCCGGCGTGACCTTCGCCACCTTGCGCCACCCGGTCGGGTATCCCACCTGGTCCACCTTGACCGGCGGGTAGACCTTCTCCGGCTCGGTCGTGCGGAAACTGAGGTCCGCGACGTAGAAGGTGGATTCGCCCCCCGCCGAGGGCCCAGCGATTACGATCTTCAGCAGGTCCATCAGGTCGAGGTCCGGCCGCGCCTCCAGGAAGGCTCCAAGCGGCACTGTTACGCGCCGCCAGCCGCGCCCCGCCGGCACATGGCCGTCCAGCGGCACGCTGGGCACCACCTCTCCGTCGGGACCGGGACCGTCCCGGTCGGCGTCGCCCAGTTCTATCTGCGTGCCCGGCGGCAGCTCCCCGTTCAGGTCGAACTCCAGGGTCCACCCGCGCCCGTCGTCGAGCTGAAAGTGGCCCCAGCCGCGCCGCGCAATGCCGACCTGCCAGTAGCCGCCGGCCGCGTGGGTGACGTGCACCATCAGGCAGCGGCGCCCCTCGTGCTCCACCACCGGTATGCCGCCGTCTGCCCGCTCGATCGTGGTCCCATCCCCTTCCACGTAGTAGTAGGACGTCCACGCCCTCTGGCGGTCCAGCGGCGTGACGGGAAGCACGCGCTCGGGCGCCGCCTGGGCGACGCAGGATACAGCACCCAACACAAGCACCAGCAACATCGGCCTCGAAGCTTCCATCGTGACGGTTCTCCACAAACCGAGGGTCAGCGATCAGGCCATCCAGGACATCATGTCTTCAGTGACGCGATAACGGAGCGGCTCGCCGGCCAGGAACCGCTTCAGCTCCTCCAACACGCAGATGCCGTTGCGCCGCACCTCGTCGCCGATGGCGCCGGCCAGGTGCGGGGTCAGGAACACGTTGGGCAGCACGTAGAGCGGGCTGTCGGGCGCCGGCGGCTCGGGGTCAGTCACGTCAAGGAAGGCGAAGATGCGCCCCTCCTCGAGCGCCTCGACCATCTCCTGCTCGTTCACGACCCGCCCGCGCGCCGTGTTGATGAAGGCCGCGCCTTCCTTCATCAGCTCGAAGTGCCGCCCGCCGATCATCTGTTCGGTGGCCGGGATGTTCGGTGCGTGCAGGCTCACCACGTCGCAGGTGCCGAAGATCTCGTCCAGGTCGGCCGGCCTGGCGCCCAGTTCAGCCGCGCGCTCGTCGGCCAGGTGCGGGTCGCAGCAGAGCGTCTCCACGTCGTAGCTCTTCAATCTCTCCAGCACGCCCGACCCTATCATCCCGACGCCGATGACGCCGACCCGGGCGCCGTAGGCCCCCCTGGCACCTTCGGGCCGCCTGAACGTCCTCGCCTCCCGCGTCATGGCCGCCGCCTGGAGCGCCCTCTTCAGACCGAAGACGACGGCAGCCACCGTATACTCGATGACGGGGACGGCGTTGGCCGCCCATGCGCTCATCAGCGCGATGTCCCGCCGCCAGAACTCCTCGGTAACGAAGTAGCGCACAGATCCGGCGCCGTAGAAGACGGCTTCGAGCTGCGGCGCGGCGCTGAGAAACGCCTCGTCGAGCGTCATCATGCCCCAGCCGGTCAGGATGAGGTGGGTCTCCGCCAGCACAGGCCGGAGCGCGTCCAGGTCGCCGACCAGGTCCGCGCAGTCGGTCAGGTTGGCGAGCTGGCGGACCTGTGCGACGGCGTCAGCCCCGTAGATGCGGTCCCGGTTGCCGGGAGGCAGCAGCAGCATGGCGTTCTTCACAGGCATTGCATGCCGGAGTTCGCGGCGATGCCGGGGACTATAGCGACGGGCAAGCGGGCCCGCAAGCAAACGGGCGGGCCGCTCAGGCCGCCCCCCCGGTCAGGAGGTCCTTCAAGCGGCGTCGGAACGCCGCCAGCGCGCGTCCTCGGTGGCTGACGGCGTTCTTCTGCTCGGGCCGCATCTCGGCGAAGGTGCGCTCCGCCCCGCCGTAGATGAAGACCGGGTCGTAGCCGAACCCGCCCTCCCCGCGCATCTCGCGCGCGATCACGCCGTCGCACCGCCCCTCGGCCCGCAGCAGGATCTCCCCGTCCGGGTCGGCCAGGGCAATGCAGCAGCGGAAGCGGGCGCCCCGCCGGCACTCCGGCACGTCGGCCATCTCCTCCAGCAGCTTGCCGCAGAGCTTCGCCGGCGTGGGGTCGGGCCCAGCGTAGCGGGCGCTCCTCACCCCCGGCCGGCCGTCCAGGGCGTCCACGAACAGGCCTGAGTCGTCGGCCACGGCGTGGACCGCGCAGGCGCGGGCCGTTTCGGCAGCCTTCTTCGCGGCGTTCTCCTCAAGCGTGCTGCCATCCTCAACAACGTGCGGAGCGTCCGGGAAGTCAGTCAGGGACAGCACCTGGACCGGCAGTGCGGCCAGGAGCGCCTCCAGCTCCGCGAGCTTGGCCCGGTTGGCGGTGGCGACGAGCAGCTTCATCGTCGGCGGATCGGCCTCCTGTCAGGACGCGCGGGCCGGCACAGTGGCGAGGTTCGGCAGGGCCTTTCGCACGGCCGCCTCGACGGTGGCGACGTACGTCAGGGCCAGGCCTCTGCGCGGCGGCCAGCCGCTCGGCCAGCCTGTTGGCCGGCAGGACGCGGCCGTGGAGCGTCATCTCGCCGACAGCCGCCATGCCTGCCGGCAAGGCCGTGCCGCTCAGCAGCGAGGCAAACGCCAGGGCCATCGGCAGCCCGGCGGCCGTGCCCTCGCCGGCAGCCCCCCCGCCGGGGAAATGCACGTGGAAGTCGGAGTGCTCGAAGACGCCGGCGTCCAGACCGAACGCCTCGGCGCGCGAGCGCCAGAAGCTGAACGCCAGCGAGGCGCTCTCGCGCAGCACGTCGCCGGGCCGGCCGGTCACAAGGAGCTTGCCCGTGCCGTCAACGCGCAGCACCTCGACGAGCAGCAGGCCGCCCCCCGCGCCCGACACCGTAAGGGTGGCGCAGACGCCGGGCTTGCCGAGCCTCTCGCTCCGCTCCGGGTAGTAGCGGGGAGGGCCGAGCAGGTCCCGGACCTGGTCCGGGTCGAGATGGCGGTAGCATGGACGTCCGCCCATGTGCTCGCGCGCCAGCTTGCGGCAGACGGCGGCAATCCGGCGCTCCAGGTCTCTCACACCCGCCTCACGCGTGTAACGCTCGATGAGCAGCTCGACGGCAGCGGCGTCGAAGTCCACCCAGTCCGCGCTCAGCCCGTTCGCCTCGAGCTGCTTGGGCACCAGGTAGCGTCGCGCGATGGCCATCTTCTCCTCGGTCGTGTAGCCGGGCAGCTCGAGCACCTCGAGCCTGTCCAGCAGCACCGGCGGGATCGTGGCGACCGTGTTAGCCGTGCCGATGAACATGATGCGCGAGAGGTCGAACGGCACAGCGACGTAGTTGTCCATGAAGGCGGCGTTGTGCTCGGGGTCCAGCACCTCCAACAGCGCGCCGGCCGGGTCGCCCCTGAGCCCGCCGCTGAGCTTGTCCACCTCATCGAGCATGACGACGGGGTTGTTGACCCCAACGCGCCGGAGCGCGCGGATGATGCAGCCGGGCAGCGCGCCGACGTAGGTGCGGCGGTGGCCGCGTATCTCGGCCTCATCGCGGATGCCCCCCAGGGAGACGCGATAGAACCTGCGCTGCGTGGCCTCGGCGATGGCGCGTCCCATGGACGTCTTGCCCACGCCGGGCGCCCCCACGAAGCACAGCAGCGCCCCCTCCCGCCCCGGGTTGAGCTTGCGCACGCTCAGGTATTCGAGGATGCGGTCCTTGACCTCGGCCCGGTCGTAGTGGTCGCGGTCGAGCACCTCGCGGGCGCGCCCCAGGTCAGTCACCGCCTCGGTAGACTCATGCCAGGGCAGCGCCAGCAGCCAGTCCAGGTAGTCCTCCGCGACGCCGTACTCGGGATGCCCGGCCGGCATCCTGGCCAAGCGGGCCAGCTCGCGCTCGGCCTCCTTCCTGGCCTCGTCGGGCAGGTCGGCTTCCTCGAGCCGCCGGCGGAGCTCTCCGGTTTCGACGCCCTCCCCCGACAGGTCCTTCAGCTCGCGCTCGATGTCCTTCTTGCGCGCGCGCAGGTAGGCCTCGCGGTCCGCCTCGGTCACCTCGCCCAGCGTCTCGCTCCAGAACGCGTCGCCGACGCGGGCGATCTCGCCGGCCACCTTCAGCAGGGGCACCAGCATGCGGTAGCGTCCCACCCGGTCCGTCTCGGCCAGGAACCTCTGCTTCTCGGCCAACGGCATGTCCAGGTGGAAGGCGATGACGTAGTCGAGCCCCACCGACGCCGGCAGCGCCTCCAGCAGGAGCAGGCGCGTCTGCCCGTCCTCGCCGGCCGCGAAGAGCGCCTTCACCTGATTGACCAGGTCCTTGGGCACGTCCGCGTCCGTGTCGGGAACGGGCTCCACGCGCACCGCAATGTAGGGCGCCTGCTGAGTATACTCCAGGACGCGGCACCGTCCCAGGCCGCCCACCACGGCCAGGCGCGCACCGTGCTCGTCCTCGCCGGTCACGGTCGTTACCTCGCCCACGGCACCGATCTCGTAGAGGTCTTCGGGCGAGGGCTCGTCCACCTCGGGCTGCCGCTGCGCCACCAGCACCAGCCGCCGGTCGGCCTCGAGCGCCGCCGTCAGGGCCGCGGCGGAGCGAGGGCGCCCGATGCTCAGGCCCGTCACCACCCCCGGGAACATCACGACGTTCCGCAGGGGGATCAGCGGCAAGACCTCCCCTGTGGTGCCATTGGCGGCCATGGGCACACCTCCACCATCATTCTCGCAGGTCGCCGGCGGGAATCAAAGGGGCGCCCGGACGCAGGCACTGACAAGCCATCTGCGCGAGGAGGCGGCGGCCATCCGGACCATGGGCCGCCGACTCTGCGAGCAGCTGGCCACCTACGGGGCAGTCGCACGGACACGGCCCGATGGGCTACCGCACGGCATGTGCGTCAGACGCTGGCGTGCTGGACGGACTCGGCGAAACTGCGGTAGGCTTCGCCCGCCTGTGCCTCAGGGGCGACCTCTATCTGCGAGGCGCCGAAGAGCGGCATATCGGCCTCCCTCAGGCGGTGCAGAGCCATAAGGCAGTAGTCAGGATCAACGTCCAGACCGATGCTGTTGCGGCCGTGCTTGAGGGCCGCCAGAAGGGTGGTCCCCGTTCCGCAGAAAGGGTCAAGGACAGTGTCGCCGACAAAAGAGAACATGCGCACGACCCTCGATGCCAACTCCAACGCGAACGGAGCGGGATGCTCCTTCGTGGATGTGCCCGGAATGCGCCAGAACTGCCGGAACCAGCGATGGAATTCTTTCTTGGGTATGCGGCTCATCTCACGCTGCTGTTCGCCCGGCTTGCGGTACCCACCCGGCTTCCGCTGCATGAGTATGAACTCAATGTCGTTCTTGATGATGGCATTGGGCTCATAGGGCTTGCCCAGGAACTTACTGGCCGTGTTAGCCTCGAATCTGGCGTTGCTTATCTTATGCCAGATGATGGGGTTCAGGTTGTCGTACCCTATATGCCGGCAACGCACCGTTATGTCGGCATGCAGGGGGACCACAACGTGGCGGCCGTGTTCGCGGCGCGACAGGCACACGTCGCCCACGACACAGACCAAGCGGCCCCCGGGCACAAGCGCTCGGTAGCAGTGACGGAAGACCTTGGCGACCTCATCGAGGAACTGCTCGTAGTCCTCAATATGGCCAAGTTGTCCGGGGACGCTGTTGTACTCTTTCAACGTCCAGTATGGAGGCGACGTTAGAACGAGGTGCAGGCTGCCCTCCGGCAGGTATTCCATCTGCCTCGCATCAGCCTGGATGATCAGGTGGGACGTGGCCGTTCGCTGAGTCGTCACCGGACTTCCTCCTCCGCGTAGGCCTGCACATGCGCCCTGAGGGAGGCAGCAAACCTCGTGAACCCGAGTTCAGCCGAAGGCTCAGTGTAGAGCACGCCTTCGCCCTCTGGTCGCTTCGAGATGATGAAGGCCGCTGCGTCGTAGTGGCGCTCCCGAACGATCTTCAGACAGAACTGCTCGTAACGCCCGGCGTATGAAGCCTCCTGAAACTCGGGCAGCGTAGCGAAGTGGGGCTGGCGCACAGCCACGGGACTCCGTGAGCCGGCGCAATCCTCCAGCAACATGAGGTAGCCCAGCCAGGGACGTGGACTTGGGGAGAAGACGCCCTCACGGTAAGCTGTCCAAAGATCCACGGCGCTGCCCAGCGCTTCCTCAACGCGGTTGTTGAAGTTGTTGCCGAAGGAGGGGCCAACCTGAGCCTTGACCTCAACGGCAACCAGGAGCCGCCCCTCATGGACGACGAGCAGGTCCCACTCTTTGGTCGGCCTGAAGAAGCCCGGCAGCTCGAGCCGACGCTTCCCGTAGACGGTGGCCTCGGGCACGCCGGCATCCGTCACTAAGTCCGCAAGGAGCCGAGCGAAACCATCCATCTGAGCGCCGCCGGTCACGGCGGAACGTCCCCCCCGGTCGGTGCGGCCGCCCTCTTGCTGCCGCAGAGCTTGCTCGCGACGCGTCCGCCAGAACCAGCCGACCGCTTGCTCCAGCCTTTTCCCCAGGTCGGCCGCCAACC
>LJUE01000017.1 GCA_001303885.1 Planctomycetes bacterium SM23_32
CGGCTGCCGGCCTGCTGTCAGGCGCAAGGACCACCGTCCGCGTTTCCTGCGGAGCGAGGTCGGCCATGCCGACGGACGGCGGAGCCGCCGTGAAGAGTTCGGGCGCCCGCACCGTCACCAGCAGATCGAGGTTACGTGCGCTGTCGCTGCTCAGTGCCAGTTCGAGCTTGCCATCGGCGGTCGTGGTGAGAACGACCCCGACCGGCCCACGCAGGCTTACCTTGGCGTTCCTGAGCGCCATCTCCAGCTGCTCGACTCCGGGTGTGGAGGTCAGGACGTACACGGGCCGCCCCTGCTGCAGATCGATCGGGCTCTGCGGGCCCGCGGTCCCCATCGGGTTGCAGAGCATGTCGGCCTGGGTGACCTGCGTTCCTGCGGGCAGGCTGACTGTCATTGCGTCATCCAGGTTCCACAGTGCCGCGGCGGCCCCGGCCTCGCCGTCCATCAGTGCGCAGGCGACCTTGCCGTCGCCCAGCGTAGTTCTGCCGGTCAGGCGCCTTCCCTTCAGCACGCGCGCCAGGCCGTTCAACGCGACAAGCCTGGGCCGCGGCACGTAGTTCTCGTAGAACACACCCGAGCCATAGGTCGGGGTGGTCTGGGCGCTGAACCAGAAGAACTTCTCCGCCCCTAAGGACAGCGCCGAAAGGTAGGCCTGGACGAGGTTGACGGCGCACTCGTCCTCTGTCTGCTCAGACGCCCGGTAGCTCGCGCCGTCGGCCCCGGAGCCCTGCTCGGTGTGCCAGATCCGTTCGGTGGAACCGAACTGGGCGGCCAGATCCCCAACCGCCTCGGCCAGCTCCTCCATCCGCTCGAAGGGCCGCGTCAGTTCTGCGTAGCTGTGCACCGAGATCACGTCCATGCATTTCACGCTGCCGGCCTCGAAGCCCTTTCGGATGTAATCCGGGCCCGACCCGCCGAACCCGACGACCGTCACGTCCGGATCGACGTCCCTGATGCTGTCGTAGGTGGCCTCGAGGAGCTTCGCATAGTAGTCGGCCCCGAACGTGTACCAAGGCTCGTTCCACACCTCCCAGGCCTTCACCCTCCCCCGGTAACGTGCGGCTGTGGTCCGGACGAAGCCGGCCCACTGGTCCATGTCGTAGGGAGGGCGCTGGATCTTGTCCGTCTCGCCCGACCACTCGTGCTCGTAGGCGGGATAGTAGCGCAGCAGGATGGGCATGATCTCCATGCCGGCCCCGTGCACGGCCTCGAGCTGACGATCGTACTCCGTCCAGTCGAAGCGGCCGGGCTCTTTCTCCGCCATGCCCCAACCCCACCATCCGCGGATCCACTTCACGCCGCACAGGGACAGCATGTTCAGGTTGTCGTTGAGGTGTTCGGTGGGCTCGCGCTCCATGTGGGTGTTCATCCCCAGGTGCGAGTCCTCTATCCCGCCCACGCCCTTCATGGGCTCTATGACGTTGAAGATCCTCTCGGTCTCTTTGAGCGCCTCCCCGTCGTGGCGGACGGTGAGGTGGGCGACAAACCAGCCTACCTGCGCGTCGGGGAGATCCACCGTCGCACGCCGCGCCTGGCCCGGCGCCACCGTCCCCACATGAAGCTGCTGCCGGTGGACTTCCCGGCCGAGCCGGTCGGTCACGGCGCATTCCAGGGTCAGGTCGCGGCTCTCCTCGCCGGTGTTGGTCACGTCGATCGGGAGCCGGGCGCCCCGGCTCAGCATGTAGGTGCTCTGGGGAGGCAGTTTAGCGTCGAGGCCAATGGACTGGGCCTCCGTCTGGGTGTATTCGGACTGCTCGCCCGCTACGACGCTGACTGCGTCCACGTCCACAAGCGCCTCGTCGGAGGCCCCCAACTCGAGGTACGCGGAGTCGGTAGGCCAGTCGGCGGGGATGCTGAAAGACGTTGAGAAGCGCTGCCAATTCTCGCTGACATCGAACCACTCGGTCCTGGCCGATTCGCGGCCGCCACCCGAGCCGGTGTGGCGCAGCCTGAGCAGGCCCCGGCACGGACGGTCGGCCCTCATCGCGGCGGACACGGTACAGGTCTTCCCGCGTGCGACGTTGAAAGGGTAAGAGATGACGGTGCGGGCCTCGGGATTGCTGGCGCGAAGGAACGCGCGGCCCTGGGCGGCATCGCCGTGCTCTATGTGCCACAGCCGAAGGCCATTGCCTTCGCTGGTTATCCGCCAGCCGTACATTCCGGACTCGTAGCTGGGGTTGGCCACCAGGTTCGTGTCCCTGGAGATGGGCGCGGGGGCGGCCGGACGCAGCGGACGGTAGGTCCGCGCCACGGAGGAAACGCGGACCTCGTCCAGTTTGCCGTTCATGGCGGAGGGGTTCCACGTATTCGCGCCCAGGCGGAGCACGGAACTGCCGGCGTCCAGGATTCCCTCAGTTATGCCGTTCGGCTCCCTCGCCACGTCGAGGGCGCCGTCAATGTAGATGCGGACCTCTTTGCTCACGCGGCTATACGTGATGGCCAGGTGCGTCCAGCGGCCCACGGGCACCGAACTGGTCCCGGATACCGGACGCCACCTCCCGTCAATGCTGAAGTAGGCCTCGACCGTGCTGCCGATGCGGATCATGTAGCTTTGGTTCCGGCATATGATGTCGCCTCCGGCCCGATTCGGGAACTTGACCCAGCATTCCACCGTGATGCCGTCCCGGGGGGCAGTGTCCGGTAGGTCGGTGACGTCAACCCATCTCCCGGTGCCGGTGCAGCTCAGGGCGCCGCCGAACCTCCCGATCGTCGGCACAGCGTCTGCCGCCGAGCCCAGCCTGCCTCCGGCGGCGTCCTGCACCTCGCCGGTTGCCACATCGTCCAGGTGGAACAGGCTGATGGTGTCCTCGTCAACAGGCAGCGGCTGGGCGAGGTCCACCTCCGCCATGGCCAGGCAAGGTATCGACACGAGTACGACGAGCGCTGCAATCAAGTCCGTCACCATGATCCGGCTCCTTCCGAGTTCCTGGCCCGGCCAGGCCTGCCGGGCAGGGCACCCCTGATGAGCAGTCCCTGTGCCTTCGTTCATCCCATGACGACAGCGCAGTGAACATGCACCTGCGCCACCGCGGCAATGATCTTACCGCCACGCGGCCCGGCGCCATAGTGCCATCCGGACCCGCAGCGCCGCACCAGTTCAGGTCCCGTTGCCCCCGCGGCGGCCGCGGGGGGGCCGGGCTTGGATCCGCAGGGGTAGGCGCAGATCCCGGTTGGTTGAACAGAAGGGCCCGACGCAGTACCCTGGCGGGCGCTCAAAGCAGGGAGTCCCGTTTGGACAAGCGAGGTGGACAGAGGGATGACGACGTATCGATGGCTTTGGACGGCGGCTTTGGCGTTCCTGGTCTTCTGCGGGGAGCAGAGCATGTGCGAGGGGCAGCCTGAGCGGCAGGGCCACCTGGAGCCGTGGGCGTCCGACACTCACCCAACGGACGTGCCCGGGCGGCACGTCGAGGAGATCAGCACGGGGCGGCACGAGTACACTGTCACACAGGGCGGCACCATGGACGGGCAGAACTGCTGCTCGCCCATGAGCGTGGGCATGAACATGGAGGGCGCCCTGGAGCAGACGTGGGAGTCCAACCGCCTGGTGCGCATGGCGAACGTGGGCGAGACCGACGTGCTCAACCCCTGGCTCTCCAATGGCCGGAACCTGTTCCGCACCGTGGACGAGATCGTGAATGCCGCGATCACGCCCGGCATGAGCGACAGCGAGAAGGCCAAGGCCATCTGGTTCCAGGACTGCCGCTATCACTACCATTTCGTCGCCGACAACGCGGAATTGTCGGATCCTGTAAGGGTCTTCAACGTCTACGGCTGCTATCTCTGCGGCGCCAACGGCACCCACCTGGCCGGGCTGTGGCGCCACGCCGGCCTCAAAGTCAGCCCGTCCGCCGGGACCATAGGGCATACGACCGTTCGGGTCTTCTTCGATGGGCGCTGGCACAACCTCGACGGCGACCAGCACGCCCTGTTTCTACTGCGCGACAACGAGACCGTGGCCGACGATCAGGACCTGGTACGCGACCACGACCTGATCAAGCGCGCGCACACGATGGGCATACTGCTGGGCGATTACCGCCGCCTGGACGAGTCTTTTGCCGCCTACTTCGCCCACGAGGGCGAGGTCAGCGGCGAACGCAACTGCCGCCAGGGGACGACCATGAACATGACCCTGAGGCCGGGCGAAGCGCTGGTGTGGCGCTGGGGCCATCTGTCTCCGCCCAAGCTCCGCGGCAGGGAGAAGGCCAACTACCCGAACATGATCTGCAACGGCCTCTGGGAGTACCGACCGGACTTCTCCCAGGACCTGTGGCGCAAGGGGGCGGTCAGCGTCGAGAACGTCGAGTCCGGGCCGGACGGCTTGTTCGCCCGGGAGGGCAGGGAGGGGACAATCGTCTGGTCCGTGTCATCTCCCTACGTTCTCGTTGGAGGCAGCCTGGAGACGGAGGCCGACGGCGCTCAGTTCGCGCTCTCGTTTGGCGGCGAGTCGTGGCAGGAAGTGGGCGGCACGAGCTTGGACGCCTTCTTCCCTGCCACAGGGCAGTCCCCGCGCCACAGCTACCTGCTTCGCTGCCGGTTGTCGGGTGCGGCCCGGCTGAAACGGCTGGCCATCATCAACGATCTGCAGATGGCGCCTCTGGTGCTGCCGGGCATGGCCGTGGGCGAGAACGCGTTCACCTATACGGACGAGACAGACGGCGCGCGCGCCGTCCGCATCACGCATGAGTGGGTGGAGCGTTCCACATCGAGGCCCCCGCAGGCTTCGTCCGGGCCCGTGTTCCCCGCGGACGGGGGCGAGACGGACGGAACGGCCATCGTCTTCCGATGGGACGAAGCGGAGGACGCCGACGGCGACCGGATCGCCGACTACCACTTCGAGCTTTCCGACCGGCCTGACATGCTCTGGCCCTTGTCCACCAATTTCTACCGGCTCATCTCGCGCACCAAGGACAAGGGGAAGCCGCAGTACACGCTGCCCCGTGCCGGGCTGCTGACGCCCGACAGGAAGTACTACTGGCACGTGCGCGCAGAAGATGGGAAGGGCGTGTGGGGGCCGTGGAGCAGGACGTGGAGCTTCACCGCCCGCGGGCCGGCCTATCCCCTGGACGTAACGGTCGGGTATGACAAGGACAAGCGCCTCGGCATCCTCAGGTGGAGACCCAACCCCGTCGGGCGGCGCCCGGTCGGTTACCGCGTCTACGGCAGCGACGAGAAGGGCTTCTCCGTCAGCGACGAGCCGTACGCGGTGGTCGTAGGTGCAAGCAAGGAACTCACGTCGCCCTTCCCGGCCAACTTCATCGCCGAGACAACGGCCACAGAGCTTGCCGTCCTCGGGATGGAGGTCGACCTGCCCGCGGCCAACAAGGCCTACTACCGGGTCGTAGCCGTTGACGCTCAAGGCAACCGGAGCGGCCCGTCGGACTACGCCGCCGTGCAGCGTCCCTTCATCTACACCGCGCCGGTGGTGCGGGCCCGGGCAGGCGAGGAGTACCGTTACCAGGTCTGCGCCACGCGGTCCCTCGGCGACCTGAGGGACCGTATGGTGGACGGCAGCCCGACCGCCAGTTTCTGGGACGTGGAACGCCCCCTCTACACGCTGGCGGAGGGGCCGGCGTGGCTCAGGATAGACGAGGCTACGGGACTGCTTTCGGGCACGCCCGATGCGGCAGGAACGGCGGACGTTGCGGTCACCGTCACCATCGACCAGGAAGTGCGCGAGCTGGACCTCGACCTGGCCGGCTGGGGACAGGAACGAGTCACGGGCACCCGAGTCGAGCGCGTGGGCAGCGACACGCAGCGGTTCACGATTGAGGTGGGCAAGTAGATGATTGTCCGCTGGCATCGATGTGCTTGACCGCTGAGGCCGAATGAGAATCGTTGCCCTCTTTGCACCAGTAGTGCATCTCGAGCCCTTCACGGAGGCCCTCTATGGCGGAGAGTACCCCGCGGACGCAAGCACAAGAAGGATTGGCGCTCCTGAAGGGGGCCATTCTGCGTCTCCTTGCACAGAGAACGGATGGCCTGTCAAATGCCGAGATTGCTGATCTGCTTGCCATTCGCTCGGACTACCAAGGAGCTCAGAAGGATTACTTGTCATGGTCTGTTCTTGGCCTTCTGCTCAACGAACGAAGAGTAGTGCGGGAAGGCAGGCGGTACTTTCTTCCACGGTGTATGGAATGACGATCCTCGAGCTTTGACAGGCTTTTGGTGGCCGAGGAGGGGCCGTGCTGAATGCCTGTGGCAGAGCAACGCGGCCTCGGGTACACAGCCGGCACCCCAGGTCGTCAGGACGTCCCCGACGACGTGGCGACGGACCTGTGCAGATGGGGAGTGGATATGGAGATCGCTGCTTTCGGGGAGTTGCAGGGGCCAGATCACGCCTGACTGGGTGCTGAGCCCATAGCAAAAGGGGGTGGGGGCGGTTTCCCGCCCCCTGTGGCGCCTACGACTCGTCGGAATCGGGTTCCTCGGTACCTTCCCGCAGTAGGGGAGAGGACCGGTCAGGCGGGACAGCCTGATGGGGCGGTGCGGCACCCGTGAAGCAGGCGTGATGGGTGTTAGGGTGTCAGCCTTCCAACCTGGACGTGGCGGGTTCGAATCTTGCCCGCCTCCGGCGGGCCTGTCGCCCGCTCCATGCTATCGCGTGCCAGGATGTGTCAGCGGGCCTGTCCTCCGAAGCCTTGCGCGAAGGAGGATGGACAGGAGTTGGGGAAGGACTGGGTGAAGTACTGGATGAGGGGTTGGATGAAGTGGGCAGCTGGCCCTGCCGCAGCCTTTCCGAGCTCACTCAGGATCTGGTTCCCCCATCCCCCTGATCATGGCCTTGGTCTTCTCCGTACCCAATCTCCTGGGTCTGGACGCGTCCTTCCGCAGAGCGTTAGCCAGTGATGTTCTGAAGATCCAGGCCCAGTTAGGTGAGTGGAACGCTTCGTTGCAGTCATTGCCGCCGAAGTAGATGAAGCGGTTCTCCTCCCCTTCAAAGGGCGACAGAGCATAGGCCCGGGTGGCTACTAGAGGCGGCTTGCCGGGAGTGCTGGGGCCGTTCACCTCGTTCAGGCGGTAGTCCTCATCGCTGTCGCGAACGGCATACATCCCGCCCGCGTAGAACCCGCCGTTCTCCTTGCGCTGGGCGGTGTGGAAGCGATGCCCTCCGATCCAGGACTCAAAGCCAATGAGATGGACCGTTTCGCCGGTTGATGGGTCAACGGCAGGGAGCATGTCGTTGTAGCCGGCAAGGACGAAGTACACAGGGTTCCCGTCCAGGTAATCTGTCATCAGGCTGTCAAGGCAGACTTCCTCGGTCCGCGTATAGCCGCCTCTGCCATTCGGATCCAGACGGTAGATACAGCCGCGGGACCGGTTCCCCGGCGCCCAGGCAAAGAGGATGGACTCCCCCCGGCCGCTCGGGTTGGGGATGGCGGACATCCCCCGAATCCCGCCGACGGGTGACCTGACGCTGTCGCTGGGTGTTTCGGCCGCGTCATACACGACCGCGTAGGTGGGCGACTCACCGTCGTTCCGTCTGTATATGCGGGAGCCCGCGGAGAACAGCAGTGAACCGTTGGCCTCGATGATGGCAAGCGGTCGAGTGCCGACGGGGCCCGATTCGGACTTCGTGCCCCAGCGGATCTTCTCCGGCGCGGCAGGATCGTAAACCCCTGAGAACAACCCCAACGTGCCGATCGAGATGAAGATGCGGTCGACGCCCGTCGCTCTGTCGCGGTGGACATGAATGTCCCGCACCGAACGGTCCTCCAGATTGCGGGGCCTCGGACCGGTCAAGAGCGTTGCCCTGTCCCAATCGCCCGTCTCGTCATCACGGATGAAGACGTTTATGTCCACGGCGGTCGGCTTGGGTGTATAGGTGCTCACCATCAGGAGGTCGGCCGGCTCTTTGAGCGGATTCCCCTTGCCATCGGTTGTGATGGTGACGGACTTAACGATCTCGGGCCTCAGGTGCTGGGGGCCCATCTCGAGGTCCACTTCCCACTGTCCGTGGGGGTCGTCGAGTCTCAGTATCTGCCCCCAGCCCGTGCTGGCGTCCTTGCCGCCGTACCAGATGTTCCTCGGGTCGAACCAGTAACTGACGCCGGCGTACAACTTGCCCTTGTGGCCGACCAGATGCAGCACCTCAGAGCCGCCGGCATAGTGTCCTCTGCTGTCCGTGTAACCGGCCTCGTAGGACCTCTCCCAGCCCGGCTGCACAGCCTCAGCGCCATCACGGGCATCAACAGAGGCCATGCCCGCGACGACGGCTGCGGTCAGGATCAGAGCGCCGATGACAGGTGAAAGCGGCATCTCTGGGCACTCCCCCTGTAGTCTCCTTGCGACCTTCCCTCCGTTGAGGCCCTCCGAGGCGCCCCCCGCGCCTCGGCCTCTTCCAGCCCCTCGTAATAGGCGGCCATGTAGCGATGAAGCTCGGCCCGGGCCTTGGACTCGTTCGCTCCGAGGTAGAGCCTCGTGCGCCCATTGCCGGCCGGAACGTCCGCGCACCACTAGCCTCGGGTCTCGTACCACCAGATGTCGATAGCCATTTGCTCCCCCGTCGCCCCGTTTTGCTATCAGATTCTTGCTATCAAACGACACTAATGGTCGCCCTGCGCATTGTCAAGGACCATGAGTAAGGAACTATACGAAAAGGAGTTACGACGGAAGATGGGGTGGTGAGGGCGGAGGGAATCGAACCCTCGGCCTACGGATTAAAAGTCCGTTGCTCTGCCTGACTGAGCTACACCCTCACGCGCCGGACGGCCGCCGCGGCACACCCACGCGGCTCAACGCAACTATAGCCCACTTCGGCCCTTGAGTCAAAGCCACCCTCGGGCCGCCCGGGGCGACCAGTTGCCGTGCCTACTGCTCCAGGGCGGCGAGGAGACGGTCGCAGAACGTGGCCGCCCTTCGGCGGGCTTCGGCTTCGCCAGGGTGGACGTTGACGACCAGCCCCTTCGATGTGCGCCGCGAAAGGTGTTCGAACCCCCAGGTGAGGCACTGAAGGGCCCGCGCGCCGCCGAACCTGCGCTTGCCGCCGCCGCAGCGACTGCCAGCAGCGAAGCTGCGGCTGTCTACTTCGCCCCGTGCATGTTGACGGCCTCCATGCGCGTCCTTGCCGGTCGGCCCGAGTCACTGGGGCCGACGCTGGGCGACTCCGGCCGCATCGAAGAGGCGGCGCATGCAGTCGGCAACCGTGTGGGCAGCTGTGTCCGGTTCCATGCTGCGCAGGCGGTCAAGGGAGGGCTGGAAGGGCTCGCAGATGACCGGGCCCTCATAGCCCCGCTCGTCGAGCACGCGCAGCACGCCTGCTGCGTCCACCAGGCCGCTGGTCAGCGGCATCTGTCGTTCCAGGTCAAGCTGCTCCTCGCGCGACCTGCCGGGCACGGCGTCGTTGACGTGGACGTTGACGACGCGCCGGCCTGTGAGCGTGGCCCGGATGTCGTCCAGCGTGCCGCCCGACGTGTACCAGTGAAAGGTGTCCATGACAATCCCCACGTCCGCCCCGACGGCGTCTGCCAGCCGGGCGGCCTCCGGCAGCGTGTGGACGAAGGGATGCCTGAAGGAGTCCCTCAGCGTCTTCGGGCCGATGAACTCGATGCCGAGTCGGATGCCGTGGGGGCCGAGCAGGTCGGTGAGCCGCCGCAGGCGGCTGACGTGCCAGCGCCAGTTCTCCTCGTGCTGGCGCTCGTTGCTGCCCGGCCAGACGTGGTTGTAGGTGCGGGTGCAGCCGGCGCGGGCGGCCAGAGAGGCGATCTCCTGCACCAGTTCCAGGCCTTCCTGGAACGCTACGTCGTCGCCCTGGAGGAAGTCGCACGGCAGGTGGAAGAGGCCCCAGCGGAGCCCGTTGGCTGCCAGGAGATCTGCCGCCCGGTCGGCGTCCTGGGCCGAGCTGATCTCGGCGGCGGGGAAGTCCACTCCACCGAACCCGTGCCGGGCGGCCAGCTCCACCTGATCCTCGAAGCCGACTCGTTCCAGGCCGATCGTCTGCGGGCAGAGGTTCAAGAACATGGGCGCGTCCTCCGATGCACGGGATGGTCCGTGCTGCCAGCCGGCGCTCGGCTCAGTGAGGGGCCTTGTTGGCCTCCTTGCGGACGCGCGGCTGCTCCGGCTGCGTCGCCGTCACCAGTCGGCGACCGAGCCGTCCTCGTGCCACAGGCGGGGGTTCTCCCAGGACCCGTCGTAGAGCTTCTCGGCCAACGCTTCCTCGTCCACTTCCACGCCGAGACCGGGGCCGGTCGGAACGGCGATGTAGCCGTCCCGGACGACGAACGGCTCCTTCAGGTATCCGTCGCCGAGGTTGACCTGCTCCTGGCACAGGAAGTTGGGCGTGCAGGCGTCCACCTGGAGACAGGCGGCCAGGGAGATGGGCCCGAGGGGGCAGTGGGGGGCGATGGCGGCGTAGTGGGCCTCGGCCATCGCGGCGATCTTGCGCACTTCCAGTATGCCGCCGGCGTGCGAGAGGTCCGGCTGGAGTATGGCGGCGGCGCCCTTCTCGAGCACCTCGCGGAACGCCCATTTTGTGTACAGCCGCTCGCCCGTGGCAATCGGGATGGTGGTCGAGCGGGCCACGCGGGCCAGCGCGTCCACGTTGCCCGGCAGCACGGGCTCCTCGATGAACATGGGCTGGTAGGGCTCCAGCGCGGCGGCCAGGCGGATGGCCATCGGCGGTGAGACGCGGCCGTGGAAGTCCACGGCGATGTCCACGGCGTCGCCGAAGGTGTCTCGCAGCGCGGCCATCCGCGCGGCGACCTCGTCCACGAACGCCTTCCCCTCGACGAAACGCACCGCCTCGAAAAGGCTCGTCTTGACGGCGGTGAAGCCCCTGGAGGCGAGGTCGGCGTCCTTGAAGTAATCCTCCCGCCGGCTCCAGCCGACGTGACCGTAGAGGCGGATCCTGTCCCGCACCGCGCCGCCGAGCAGATCGTGGACGGGCACGCCGAGGGCCTTGCCCTTGACGTCCCACATGGCCTGCTCGATGCCGCTGAGTGCGCTCGTCAGGACAGGGCCGCCCTGGTAGAAGCCGCCGCGGTAGATGGCCTGCCAGTGGTGCTCGACGCGGCGGGGGTCCTTGCCGATCAGGTGCCGGCCCATCTCGCGGACGGCTGCCGCCACGCTCTGCGACCAGCCTTCCACGACGGGCTCGCCCCAGCCGACCAGCCCCTGGTCGGTGTGCATCTTCAAGAAGAGCCAGCGCGGCTTGACGAAGAAGGTCTGGAGGGCGGTGATCTTCATGGCACGTCTCCCAGCTCGCACAGCAGGCCGCCGTCGGTCACAAGCGCCGCGCCGTTGGCGAAGGACGCCTCCTCTGAGGCCAGGTAGCAGATGGCCGCGGCCACCTCTTCGGGCGACCCCCGTCGCCCCATGACCTGGCGCTCGTCGGCCCGCGGCCGCCACGCTGCGCGGTCCGCCGTGCCTCGGCGGGGGTAGAGGGTGACGTCAATGGTGCCGGGCAGGACGCAGTTGACGCGCACGCCGCGCGGGCCGAGCTCCAGCGCCAGCGCGCGGGTCAGCCCGCAGAGGCCGGCCTTGGAGGCGGCGTAGGCGGCGAAGCCAGGATGCGTCCGCTCGGCGTGGACGGAGCCGACGTTGACGATCGCCCCGCCCCCCTGGGCCAGCATCGGCTCCGAGGCGAAGCGGCTCATCATGTAGGGGCCCTTCAGGTTCGTGTCCAGCACCCGATCCCAGAGCTCCTCGCTCAGCTTGCCGAGCGGCGCGCGACGCGTGACGCCGGCGTTGTTCACCAGCACGTCCAGCCGGCCCCATTCGGTCAGCGTCGCCTCGACGAGGCGTCGGCAGTCCTCTTGGACGGAGACGTCCGCCTGGACGAAGACGGCCCGCCCGCCGCCCTGTGCGATCTCATCCGCCGTGGCCCGGCCGCCCTCGACGTTGCGGTCGGCGGCCACGCAGACGGCCGCCCCCTCGGCGGCCAGCCTGAGGGCGGTCGCCTTGCCGATGCCGGATGAGGAGCCCGTGACAAGGGCCGCCTTGCTTGCGAAACGCCGCTCCATGCGTCGTCCTCCGTCGGCGGCCAGGGCTCGCCGTCAGCCCGCCGCCATCTCCAGCACGCGCTGCACGGCGGGATTGGGGTCCAGGATCTCCTCGGCTGAGCGGACGGTGACGGTAGGGATGGCGCCGTGCTCTTCGTGGAGCCGCATGCGCAGCGCCTCCTCCTCCGTCTTTCCGCTGAGGCGGGAGTAGCCGATGGTGCGGCAGAGGTCGCCGAACAGGAAGTTGTTCAGCGCGCAGCCGCCCGTTCGCTCGATGCCCTCGGGGCGGTCGCTGTAGCCGTAGAGGTGGGCCTGGGCGAACGAGAGCCCCTGCATGGTGATCTCGTTGAGCCCTTCGCCGCCGACGGCAAGCCCGCCGTTGAGCCGGCCCACGTGCTCGATGAGCCGCTTGATGCCCTCGGTGGACGTCATGCCCTCCACGAGGCAGTTGCGCAGGTTGCCCGTGCAGAGCGTCACGTCAATGAAGGCGGCCTCCAGCGAGAGCTGCTGGGCCGCGCGCTGGATGGCCTCACCCAGCACCGAGCGCCACATGGCGAGCCCCGGGTGGATCTTCACCATCACGTTGCGGTCCCTGTTGGTTGCGCGGGCCATGCCCGATTCGGGCACGCTGAGCACGCGGCCGTCCCCGTGGGCCCATCCGTGGGCGCGGCCGCTCTCCACGTCGCGGTACTTGAAGTCGCCCAGCAGCGCGTGGGCCGCGTTCGAGGGGTCTATCTCGAGCGAGTTGAAGTGCGGCGCGACGTGAAAGCCCATCTGGCGGGCCTTTGCGACGAAGGCGCGCGCCTCCTCGCTCGGCGTGTAGGTGGGGTAGTTCTGGTCGTAGCCGTCCGTGCGCCAGCGGGGGTAGTGGATCAGCACGCGGCGCGGGTCCACTTTGCTGGCGATGGCGTCGAGCAGCTCCGGCTCGCCCGGACACCAGGAGACGGCCATCGTCAGCGCGTGCAGCCATTCCGGGCGGCGGGCGGCGGCCGCCTCCAGACCGTAGGCCTGCCAGAGCCAGTCGCGGTATTGCCGGGCGGGCACCTGCCAGTCGCCGCGGTAGACGTTCGCGCGCCAGGCCAGCCCGCCGGCGCCGAGGCTGTCGTCCACGGGGCCGTAGGCCTCGGTGTCGAAGGACAGGGCGCGCGGGTCGCCTTTCATGCCGAACGTGAGGGCCTTGTAGCGATAGCCGTCGTCGCGGCAGTGGACCCAGAGGCCGCCGTCGGCTCCCTGGAGGATGGCCAGCCCCGCTTCCCAGTGCATGGGCCAGCGGCGGCGCGCCCCCCGGTTGATCGGGTCGTCGAGGGCCACCTTCATGCCCTGCCAGAGCGGCGCCACCAGCTCGATGCCTTCGCGCACGCCCCTCAGCGTCCAGCGGCAGGCCAGCACCCCCGGGCGCGTGGAGTAGCCGGAGGGCTCGAGCACCAGGTCGCCCGTGGCGGCGTCCTCCGAGACCAGCATCACACCGTCGCCGTCCCAGCTATGGAACCTGAGCTCGGCCAGATGGTCGTTGAGTCGTCGCGCACGCACCTCGCCGGTCAGTTGCCCGTCCAGGCGCACGCTCTCCCCGCCCCGATAGACCAGGTGCACGGCAGCCTCTTCGGCGGGGTCGAACGGGCGGATCATCTCCTCGCCCGACGCCTTGTCCATCAGCGAGGTCAGCCAGCCCCTTCGCAGGACGGCCGAGAGGGTCCGTGTCTCGACCCGCATCTCATCGTCCCGGACCGTGATCATGGCTTCGCCTTCCGCTGTAGTAGCGCCGTCTCAGGATGAACGGGCGCCGATTCTACACGAACGGGCGAGGTTTTCACGTGCGGGCGCCCTCCGTTGCACCTTTTCGCCGGCCTGTTAGAATGCGCTCCCACGTCCTCCGAGCAGCGCAGGATGGGGGCTGGCTCGTCGGACTGCGGGCTTGAGGAGGTGGCGTGAAGCGGCGCGGCCGGGGGCTGCGACCGGCGCCAGGGATGGGAGGGTGCACAATGCCGATGAAGCCATGTCTTGGAGTTCTGGCCCTGTTGCTCTTGGCGGCGGTCGGGGGCCGCTGCGCGTTCGCGTCGCGGTTCGAGGGCTTCAGTGCGCTTGTCGTCGAGCCCGAGAACTTCTGGGGCTGGGACACGGCCGTTCTGTGTGCCCTGGAGGACAAGGGGTTCGACGTCACCTACGGTCGGATCCCTGAACGGGGTGCGGAGCTGGCGCGCTACGCGTTGGTGGCCCTGACCATCAGGCGGAGCCTGACCGACGGCGAAGCCGCGCTGCTTGCCGACTACGTGGAGTCAGGCGGCGCCCTCTACGGGAGCTGGGGCGGGCCGATGGGGGAGCCGCAGTTTCTGCGGGAGGTCTGCGGCGTGGCCGGGACGCGCAGCGTCTGGCTGCACGCGTTCGAACTGGTGGAGAGCCCGCTGAGCGAGGGCATCCCGCTCGGGGAGGTCGTCCTGCTCGAGCACGTCGGCCACCTGAGCGCCGCCGCGCGGGGCTGGGAGATCGTGGCCGTGGCGCCGGCGTCCGGCGGCATCCCCGTCGCCACGGACGCCGAGGGCCGCTGCCTCGGCGTGCTCAATGAACACGGCCGGGGCCGCACGGCCGTCCTGGGTTTCGGTCCGGAGCAGGACAAGCACTACGCCTCCGCCGACCTGGCGCCCCGCATGCTGGACAACCTGCTGGGATGGCTGCTCCAGCGGCGCCTGGCCGAAGGGGGGCGTGAGTGGTCGGGCCGCCTCAGCGTTGCGCTTCCGGCCCGTGCGGAGGTGGGGGAAGTCCGCCTCGACGGCCGGCCCGTCCCGCCACTGGAGGTCAGGCGCGTTGGATCGCTGCGGACGGTCGAGCTCGACGTGTCGCACGTCGCCGATGGGGACGAGGTGACCGTTGAGGTCGGCTACCAGCCCATCCGCCCGGCGCGCAACGTCGAGGCCGTGGTGCA
>LJUE01000018.1 GCA_001303885.1 Planctomycetes bacterium SM23_32
CCTGCCCTCGGTGTCCTGGAAGGCCACCAGCTCGGCCATGCCGTCCAGGATGGCGGCCCTCTCGCGTTCCTCCGCGCGGAGCGCCCGCTCGGCGTGCCTGCGCTCGGTGACGTCCCGCACGAAGACCAGCCCGGCCCGGCGCCCTTCGTAGGTGGTGGCGCTCATGTTGAACTCGGCCTCCACGACATGGCCGTTCCTGTGAAGCAGGGGCACGTCGTGGGTGTCCTCATCGCCCCCGCCCGCCAGGAAGCGCTGGTGGCTCTACCGGAGCTCTTCCACGGCGCAGGGGTGGACGTAGGCCTCGAACGACGTGCCGCGGGTCTCCTCGGGCGAGTAGCCGAGCATCCGGGCCATGTACTCGTTGGCAAACCTGACGATGCCGTCCTGGAGGATGCCGATGCCCTCGTTCGCATGCTGGATGACGTTGCGGTAGCTCTCCTCCCGCTCCAGCAGCTCGCGCTGGGCGCGCGCGCACTCGGTGAGGTCGTGATTCACTCCGGTCAGCACAACGTCGCCGGCCGCACCGCGCGACGCTGCCACGTGGGCATACAGGACACGCACGGCGCCATCGGGCCGGATGATACGGTAGTCGTGCTCGCAGGTCCCGCCCTCGGTTACGAGTTCCCGGTAGGCTTTGGCCACCCTCTCCCTGTCGTCTGGATGGATGAGCGCCAGGAACTCCTGGAACCTGGGGGAGCCCTGGTTGCACGGCAGGCCGAAGATGCGGTACATGCCCGCCGACCAGTGCCCCTTGCCGCCAGGGTGCTCCCGCTCCCAGCTGCCGAAGTGGGCCACCTCCTCGGCCCTGGACAGCAGGCCCACCAGCCCCTCCTTCTGGCCGAGGGTAGCCGTCAGGCCGGGCGGACCTTTTCCAGGGCCCGTGCTGCTATCGTTGACCGCACTCACTACTCGGCCTCACCAATTCTCTGACAGTTATCATAGCCGCTGACCCGCAGGCAGACGCGGGGCGGGCGATCGAGGACGCAAGAAACGGCAGGATGCTGCCCGCACGACATACGCCGGAGCACGTCGGGCAGAGACGCCGGCGACGGACTCGGCTCCAGGCGCGGGGCCGGCCGCTGCCGACGCTGATAGGCCATACCCTCCTTCCCCCCCTGGCCAGCCGCTCGGGGTCATGTCTCCCAGAGCGGTGCCAGTACCGCTCCCCTCCTAACAACTGTGCTGGCATTTCGCCGAGGCGTCAACGGGAACCCGTCCACGTTTCTCGAAGGCCGGCTTCGGCTTCACGTTTCGCCGTAGAGGACAACCCGATTGCGCCCGGCCTGCTTGGCGGCGTACATGGCCTCGTCGGCGCGGCTGAGGAGCTCGTCCGCCTCCATGCCCGGCTCCCAGACGGCCAGGCCGATGCTAATGGTCGGCATCGGGTCCGGTTCGGCGGCCACCGCCAGGCGCAGCCTCTCGGCGGCGTGCCGCGCCCCTTCGGGCGAGGTCTCGAGCAGCAGCACGCAGAACTCCTCGCCCCCGTAGCGCGCCACGAAGTCGGTGGTGCGCAGGTTGCCTTTCAGGCAGGCCGCGCAGCGCCGCAGCACGTCGTCGCCCACCTGGTGCCCGAGTTCGTCATTGACGCGCTTGAAGTGGTCGAGGTCGGCCATCAGCAGCGCTAAGATGTGACCCGTGCGCCCGGAGCGGCACACTTCTTCGGCGAGCTTTTGGGCGAACCGGCGCCGGTTGGCAATGCAAGTCAGCTCGTCGGTCACGCTCAGCTCTTCCAGTTCGTGCACCATGTGGGAGCGCTCGCGCTCCAGCATGTACCGCCGCCGCACGTGGCGGATCGTCCGTTCCAGCACGTCGGGCTCCAGACTGTCCTTGACCAGGTAGTCGTAGGCGCCGGCCTTCATGGCCTCGACGGCCCGCTTCTCGTCGCCGGAGCCCGTCACCACCACCACGGGCACGTCCATCCCGCGCTCGCAGATCTCCTCCAGCACGACCATGCCCCTGCTGTGGCCCCTGAGGTTGAGGTCGAGGAAGACCAGGTCGAAGCCTTCGCCGGCCAGGCGGGACATCGCCTCTGGCCCGTCGCACGCCCGCGCCAGTGCGATCGTGTCGCTCGTGGTGCGGCTCAGGCAGCGTTCGAAGATGGCGGCGTCCTCGTCGTCGTCTTCGACCAGCAGCGTCCTCAACGGCTTCCCTTCGCTCATACCTGAGTGTCCTCGCAGGGGTCGGGCAGCTTGGCCACAACGAGCCAGTAGCGCCCGACGGTCTTGACGGCCTCCAGGAACTTGTCGAACGCCACGGGTTTGACGATGTAGGTGTTGGCCCCTCTGTCGTAGCAGACGCACACGTCGGCCTCCTCGCCGGAGGTGGTGAGCACGACCACGGGGATGCGGCGCAGCTGGGGGTCCTGCTTGATACGTTCAAGCACCTCGTGGCCTCGCATGCCGGGCAGGTTCAGGTCCAGCAGTATGAGGCCGGGCCGCGGCGCCTCGGCGGCCCCGACGTAGCAGCCCGTCCGCTGGAGGAACTCCAGGGCCTCCTCGCCGCTGCGCACCACGTGGAGCGGGTTGGCTATCTTGCCCTGCTCGAAGGCTCTCTGGGCGATGTAGATGTCCTCGGCGTCATCTTCCACCAGCAGGACGGGCAGCATCTCGATCCGGCTATTGGTGCTCAAGGCTCTTCTCCTCCTCTGCTTCCTCGGCAAGCGGCAGTGTGAAGCGGAACGTGGTGCCCACCCCGAGCTCAGATTCCGCCCAGATGCGGCCGCCGTGCCGGTGGACGATCTTGGCACACAGGGCCAGCCCCACGCCCGCACCTTCGTACTCATCGCGTGAGTGCAGCCGTCGGAACACGCCGAAGACTTCGTCCAGGTACTCGGCCTCGATGCCGATGCCGTTGTCGGAGACGCTGAAGGTGGCACGGCCGTCCTCGGCCCGGCCACCGATCTCTATCCGCGGCGGACGGCCCGGCGTGCAGAACTTCAGCGCGTTGCCGACCAGGTTCTGGAACACCTGCCCGAGCTGCACCTCATCGGCCATCACGCGCGGCATGCCGTCCTCCACAGCCACGCGGGCCTCCGTCTCCCGGATGCGTTCGCTCAACGTGTCCAGCACCGTCTCGACGATTCGGGCGGGGGCAACGGGGAGCAGTTCGCCGCCCCGGGTGCCGACCCTGGCCAGGGCGAGCAGGTGCTGGATGAGGGCCTTCATGCGCAACACGGCATCGAGCATGCGGTGCAGGTGCTCGCGTCCCGTCGGCGGCAGTTGCTCACCGCAATCCTCCTCCAGGAACTGGCCGAAGCTGTGTATCTTGCGCAAGGGCTCCTGCAAGTCGTGCGAGACGGTGTGGGTGAAGTCCTCGAGGTCGCGGTTGGAACGCTCCAGCTCGGCGTTCAGGCGCTCCAGGCGGCGGGCGTAGACTTCGCGCTCGCGCTCGGCCCGCCGGCGCTGGGCGACCTCGCGTTCGAGGGCGTCGCGCGAGGCGGTGGTCTGCTTCAGGCGCGCGGCCATGGCGTTGAAGCCTGCGGCCAGGGCCCCGATCTCGTCGTTGGAGCGCACGGGGGCCCGCGCGTCCAGGTCGCCCCGGCCCAGCTTCTCGGCGGCGGCGCTGATCTGCGACAGGGCGTGCGCGATCCGCGTGGATACGCCGAAGCCGATGGCCACGGCCGTGCCGGTTGCCGCCAGGGATATGAACAGCATCGCCCGCTGGAGCCGGTCCAGGGGCTTCAGAGCCCGCCGCAGGTCGCGTGTCACCAGCAGCGTCCAGCCCGGATGGCCTCTGTGAGCGGGGGCGCCTTCCTCGTGCTCGCCCCGCACTGAGACGACGAGACGTTCGGGGCCGATCAGGCCGTACTGCACGTCGAGCCCCGGCCCATAGCCCGACAGGCCCTGGATCTGCGCCGGCAGCGGGACGGTCGCCGGCACGCCGGCGCCGTCCGACGGGGTGGCCTGCCTCGCGGTGTACACGGCCCTGCCGTCGGGCCCCAGCAGCGTGAGTTCCATGCCCTGTTCCCACGGGAGGATGCCTGCGTTCGTCAGCGGCGCCAGCAGGCCGTCCGGCGTGAGCACAGCCTTCAGCACCCCCAGCAATGCGCCCTCGCCGCTCTCGACCCGAACAGCAACGGGAACGCCGACCACCGCGGCGCTCTCGTCGTACTCAACCGACCCGACGAACGCGCCCCACTGCGCCGCCTGCTGCCACCAGTCCTCGTCCGCCTGGTAGTAGTCCGTGGTGAGGCCCGTCTGGGCGACGTTGGCGCCGTAGCGGTTCGTGATGAAGACCTCGCCGAAGAGCCGGAACCCCTGCGTCGCCTGCCTGTTCCTCAAGTCAACGGCCAGGCGGTTCGCGATGAGGCCGGCGGCCATGGCTTGCAGCTCGCCCGGCGCGGCGGACGTCCACCGCCCATCAACCTCAGCGATACGCTCCCGGATGCCGCCCATCTGCTCGAAGTCCGTGTTGGACTGCATGAGCGCCTCCCGGACGTCCAGGCCTCTGGTCATTGCACGCAAGTGCTCGATCTGGGTCTGCAGGCCCGCGTTGATCGAGCCGAGTATCTGCGCGGCGGTCGTGGCCGTGGCTCGTATCAGCGACTGCCGCATCTCGCGGCGGGCCACGTAGCTGGAGGCATAGCCGCCGGCCACCAAGATCAGCACGATGCTCAGCGTGGCGATCGTCAGTTTCGACCGGAGTCTCACGGCGCACCTCCCGGGCCGGGGCAACGGGCCGAGCGCAGGCGGAGACCCGCGGCCGGACGGGCGCACGGGGGGCTCAAAGGGGCCGGAGTTCGCGGCAGGGCAACATGCGGGGGACTCACGGGCCGGGCCTCTTCGAGCAGGGCATTCCCCTCATCTGCATCGCCCTGCCGGGGCCACCGCTGCGCGCGACGCCTTCGTCGCACGCGACCCCTCGTCCCGGCTGATGGGAGCGACTGCCTTACGCCGGCTATGGTAGCGAGACCCGCCGGGCCAAGTCAACGCCTTCCGGGCGTTGACCGGCCAGCCGACCAGGTCAGGCCCGGATGCCGTAGCGCCTGAGCCTGGCATAGAGCGTGCTTCTGTCTATGCCGAGCGCTTCGGCGGCGCGCGTCTTATTGCCCCTACAGCTCTCCAGCGCGCGGAGTATGTGCCGCCGTTCGACCTCGCTGAGCGGCTCCAGGCGCTCGCCCGGGCCTTCGCGCACGGCCCTCAACAGGTCGGGCGGCACGTGCTCCAGTCCGAGCACGCTGCCCTCGGCCAAAAGGACCATGCGTTCCACGGCGTTCTTCAGCTCGCGCACGTTGCCCGGCCAGCCGTAGGCCTCGAAGACGCGGAGGACCTCGGGCGCCAGGCGCTCGGCGGGCCGCTTCATCGCCGCAGCGAACTCGGTCAGGAAGTCCCCCGCCAGCAGGGGGATGTCGCCCTTCCTTTCGCGCAGCGGCGGCAGCACTATGCGCAGTCGGTCGAGCCGGAAGAACAGGTCGCTACGCAGCCGCCCCTCGCCGACGGCGGCGCCCGGGTCCCGGTTGGTGGCGGCGATGATGCGCACGCTCACGCCCCGCTCCCTCGTGTCGCCGACGCGCCGAATGCGCCCCTCCTCCAGGGCCCTCAGCAGCTTCGCCTGACATTCGACGGGCAGGTCAACCACTTCGTCCAGGAACAGCGTGCCGCCGTCGGCCAGCTCGAACCGGCCGGGCGTGTCGGCCACTGCGCCGGTGAAGGCGCCGCGCACATGGCCGAAGAGCTGGCTCTCCAGCAGCGCGGGCGGCACGGCGGCGCAATTCACCACCTCCATCGGCCCCTCGCTGCGGCGGCTGTGGGAGTGGATGCCGCGCGCCACGACCTCCTTGCCGGTGCCGCTCTCGCCGCAGATCAGCACGCCGGCGTCCGTGGGTGCTACCTTGCGGATGAAGCGGTAGACCTCCTGCATCGCCTCGCTCTCGCCGACCATGCTGTAGCGTTCGGCCAGCTGCCGACTGAGGCTGCGCGCCCGCTGCTCCATCCGTTGGTGTGAGCGCGCGTTCTCGATGCCCAGTCCCGTCTGCATGGCCACGGTGAGCAGATAGGCCAGGTCCTGTCGGTTGAACGCCGAAGCGGAGCCCGGCCGCTCGCAGTAGAGCACGCCGTGGCTGCGCCGGCCGACGCGGATGGGCGCACAGGCGACGCTGGGGAGCCGGCCCAGGTCCCGCGACGCGGCGGCCACGCCCTCGCGCCGGCAGCGCTCCAGAAGCGCCGTGTTCAGCCCCTCGGCTTCCAGGTCCTGCCCGAACTCGTGCCTGGAGGCCAGGTACGGGCGGAGCAGGTCGGCCTCCTCGAGCACGGGCACGATCCGGCCCGCGCCCATCGTCTTGCCCAGCACGTCCACCACGCCGTCGAACAGCGCCTCCAGGCTACGGACGGTGACGCACAGCTCGGCCAGCCTCAGCAGTTGCCCCAGCCGGCCCCCGCCCTGCTCGGCGTGACCCACGCTGGCCGCCAGCTCGGCGGGGTCCAGGCCGCCCGGTCGCGCGGCGTCAATGGTCTCGGTGACCTCGCCCCAGTCGGCGTCCTTCGGAGGGACCAGCCTCGGCGACGTCTGCCCCCGGGCCAGGAACTCCAGCGCCACTTTGCCGAGCCGGATGCGGTCGCCGGGCGCCAGCCGGGAGGCCACGATGGGCGAGCCGTTGACCGAGGTCCCGTTGTGGCTGCCCAGGTCGGTGATGTACCACCCGTCCTCGCGCTCGGCCAGCGCGGCGTGGTAGCGGGACAGGGTGCGGTCCTCGATCTGCAGGTCGTTGTCCGGGGCCCGGCCGATGGTCACCCGCCCGCCCTCCAGGTCAAACAGGCGCGGTCCCGGGGGCCCCCCGTCAACAAAGAGGCGTGCCATCAGAGCCTCTGGTAGGGATGGAACAACTGGATGTACTGGTCCTGCGCAAACCTGTCCGTCATGCCGGCCATGTAGTCGCAGACTGCCCTGTGCAGCCCCACCTCCTCGGCCCACTGCCGCTGCTGGGGCGGCAGTTGACGCGGGTCGGACACGTAGGCCCGGAAGACTTCCTGCACGAACCGCCGCGCGCTGCCGGTCACCCGCACCACCCGGTGGTCCAGGTAGAGGGCCTGGTGGAGGAAGTCCTCCAGCTCGTCTTTGAGGTCCCGCAGCCCGCCGCTGAAGCAGACGACGTTGCCCCTCTGCTCCCTCACCTCCTGCCATGAGGCGATGCCGAGCGCCTCAATCCGTGCCCGGCTGCTGTCCACAACGTCGGTCACGAACCGGTCTATCAGGTAACGGACGGCCTGGCTGCTGCGCAGGGACGGATCCACTTTGCCCCAGCGCTGGTCGGCAGCGCGCTCGGCCTGGCGCCACAGGTCCACTTCCTGGAGCTTGCCGGGGGTCAGTATGCCGGCTTCGAGGCCGTCCTGCAGGTCGTGGTTGTCGTAGGCTATCGCGTCGGCCACCTCGACGGCCTGCGCCTCCAGCAGCGGCGGCCCCTCCCCGAAGGCCCGCACCTGCGGAGAGTCCCAGCGGGTGGTGTGCTTGGCGATGGACTCGCGGACCTCCAGGGTCAGGTTCAGCCCGGGGAAGGCCGGGTACTGGCGTTCCAGCAGGTCAACGACGCGGAGCCCCTGCGCGTTGTGCTCGAAGCCGCCGTGGTCGGCCATCAGCTCGCGCAGTGCCTCCTCCCCGCTGTGGCCGAACGGGGTGTGGCCGACGTCGTGGGCGAGGGCGACGGCCTCGGTCAGGTCCTCGTTGAGGCCGAGGGCGCGCGCGATCGTGCGGGCGATCTGGGTCACCTCCACCGTGTGGGTGAGCCGCGTGCGGTAGTGGTCGCCCTCGTGGTTCAGGAAGACCTGGGTCTTGTACTCCAGCCGCCGGAAGGCCTTGCAGTGGATGACGCGGTCGCGGTCCCGCTGGTAGCAGGTGCGGTAGGGGTGCTCGGGCTCTTCATATCGGCGGCCGGCGGACTCGGCGCTCTTCATGGCGTAGGGCGCCAGGGTCTCGGCCTCCCTACGTTCCAGGTCCTCTCTCAGCACACTGCGGCCCCCCGTCCAGAGGCATCATCCCGCGTCCACGTCGCGCAACTGCTGCCACAGCTCGTCCAGGGACTGCGGGATGACCTTCGTGTCGGCAACGACGGGCATGAAGTTGGTGTCCGCCTCCCAGCGGGGCACCACGTGCCAGTGCATGTGTCCCGGCACGCCGGCCCCGGCCGCCTTGCCCAGGTTCAGCCCGATGTTGAAGCCCGCCGGGCTCATCAGCGCCGTCAGCCCCCGGCAGCAGCGGCGCACCAGGCGCATCTGCTCCAGCAGTTCCTCTTCGGACAGGTCGCCGAGGTCCCCCTTGTGGGCCAGCGGCGCCACCATGAGGTGGCCGTTGTTGTAGGGCCAGCAGTTCATCAGGCAGAAGGAGGTCGTGCCGCGCCACAGCACCAGTCTCCGCCTGTCGTCCGGGGCGGCGGCCGCCTCGCATAGGAAGCAGGCGCCTTCCCTGTCCGGCCGGCCGATGTACTCCATGCGCCAGGGCGCCCACAGCTGCTTCATGGCTGCTCCATTCGGTTGACGGATGGGCGCTGGCAAGCAGGCGGAGAGCACCGCGTCCCCCTCGACACGCGCGCATCAGCATACAGGGCGGACGCCCGAGAGTCCAGTGCGCGCCGGCGGCAGGCGGTGCGGCGGGCAGGAGCAACGGGCGCCTACGCGCGCCCCCCGGCCAGGCGGCGCCGCGCCTCGGCCAGCAGTTGCGCCCGCACCTCGCTCGGCCCCAGGAACTTGACGAAGGAGCGCAGCATCGCCTTGTCGAAGTGGCCCTCCATCTGGAGCATGAGCTGAAGCGCGTCGAAGGGGGTGCGGGCGTCCGCATACGGGCGGGCGGTGGTGAGGGCGTCGTAGACGTCCACGATCTTCGAGAGCCGCACGATCGGCCTCATCCTGTCCCCCGTCAGGCCGTCCGGGTAGCCCCTGCCGTCCCATCGTTCGTGGTGCGACCTGATGATGGAGGCCGTGGTCGCCGGCACCTTCTGCCGCCGCTCGACTATGCTCAGGCCGGCCAGGGTGTGCTTCTTCACCAGCTCGAACTCATCGGCCGTCAGGCTGCCCGGCTTGTAGAGGATGTCGCCCGGCACCCGGGTCTTGCCGACGTCGTGGAGGATGGCCCCGTGCCCTATGCGCTCCAGCATCGTCTCCGTGCCGATGCCGAGCATGTCTTTGCCGGCGGCCACCAGGAGGACGGCCACGTGCACGGAGTGCGTGTAGGTGTAATAGGTGTGCGAGGCGAGGGAGGTCATGTTCCAGAGCGTGTCGGGGTTCTTGAGTACGGACAGGACCACGGCCTTGGCCACCTGGCGGGCGCGCTGGAGGTTCCTGCCCGACTCCGGGCTATCGAAGAGGTCCTCCATCACGCGCGACGACGTCTCGTAGACCGCCTTGCTGGCCTGCTCGCCGGGCAGCAGGCCGTCCCGGACGATCGTGATCAGGTTCTCCTCGACGTACTGGTCGTAGGCGTCCTTGTCCGTGCTTCGCAGGTAGAGCCGGGCGACGCCGCGCTCCAGCAGCCTCTGACGCACGCTCTCCGTGAAGGGGGTCTGCGCCGTGCGGTAGAGCACGTAGCGGGAGGAGCTCTCGTCCCGGATGTAGAGGTTGACCGGGGCGATCGTGCCCGGCTGGAGGATGCCCAGGTGGACGGGGAAGAGCTCCTCGTTGGGGCCCCTGTCGGATACCATTGCGTGCGCCTCACCGGGCCGTCTCTGAAGACCACGCAAAGGAGGGCGTCAGTGCTCCAGAGCAGGCAGCAGGCAGGCAGGCCGGATACGGACGTCCCCAAGAACGCAACCATACTCAACGGCGGCCCGACAACCACCGGGCGCAATTATGGCAGAACGGCAGGGCGGAATGCAACACTTGGCGCGGATTTGTGAGCCGAGCCGGCAGGCGGAACGGCCTACGCGAAGTGCCGCCTCTCGCCGCGGGGGCCTTTGTAGTGCTCACGGAAGAACTCATCACACCACAGGCAGACCGAGCCAAGCTCGCGGATGCGCCGCGAGGCCAGCCCGGGGCGAGGCCGGGCGCGGTGAGTTCCGCCGGCTCGCCGCCGGGCAGGACCAGTCGGCCGATGGTGTCGGGCAGGTTGCCGACCACGCGCAGGCAGTCCCTGAGGGGCAGCGTACGCCCCCCGGGGCCGCTCTCGTTGTGGCAGTGGGCGCACCGGTCGTTGCAGCGGCAGGTGAAGACCCAGTAGAGCGATTCCGTGCGGGCAGGTCCCGGGGGCAAGTAGCGAAGCTGCCGGGGGGCCCCGTAAGCCGAGTTCTGTAGCCCGCCTTGCGGCGGACGGCAGCCATTCGTCTGGGAGCGCCGTTGCCGACGCCCTCCAGCGGCCAACCCGGGAGTGATAGCGAGACGGGCCGCCTCGTCCTCCCCTATTCGGCCTTGCTCCCGGCGGGGTTTGCCCTGCCCTCGACGTCACCGCCGAGGCGGTGGGCTCTTACATTAAGTCCGCTGGAGGCGGACCCCACCATTTCACCCTTACCCGCCGTGAGGCGGGCGGTGTGGTTTCTGTGGCACTTTCCCTGGGATTGCTCCCGGTGGACGTTATCCACCGCCGTGCCCTGCGGAGATCGGACTTTCCTCCTCTGCCGCTTATCCCGCAAGCGGGGGGCAGGGCGGCTGCCTGTGACCCCCCGGACAGCTTCCCCCTCATTCTACCACACGTGGGCGCGCCGTTGCAGGTTACGTTTGCCCTCGCGCGCAGCGGCGCTATAATCGCCGCCTCTCTGTTGGTGGCCCGCGCGGCCTGGTGAGCTTCCCCTTCCTGCGCCGGCCCGACAGCCGAACAACGGAGGTGCCCGATGCCCCATCTCACGCCCCCCGTAAACGCCGCCATCGTCGGATACCGCATGGGAGCCACCCACGCGGAGCTAATCCACCTGGTGGACGACCTGCAAGTGACGGCCATCTGCGACACCGACCCGGAGCGCCGGGACGCCGCCCGGGACCAACTCGGAGACATCACGACTTACGCCGACGTCGAGGAGGTGGCCGCCGACGCTGGCATCCAGCTCGTCGTGGTGGTGACGCCCCACAGCGCCCATCTTCCCTGCGCCCTGAGGTGCCTCCGGGCCGGCAAGCACGTGGTGGTGGAGAAGCCGATGGCCCTGTCCATCGCCGAGTGCACGGCCATGATCGAGGCGGCGCAGGAGGCCGGCGTCACGCTGTCCGTCTTCCACAACCGGCGCTGGGACGGCGTGTTCACCACGGCGCGGCAGGTGATCCGGGACGGCTACATCGGGGACGTCTTCCACGTGGAGACGCACTTCGGCGGCTACCGGCCGCCTTCCCGGACGTGGCGGGGCGACAAGGAGATCTCGGGCGGCCTCTTCTACGACTGGGGCGCCCACATGGTGGACTGGACGCTCGGCCTGCTGGAAGGCAGGAGGATGGTGAGCGTGAGCGGCCGGTTCCAGAAGCGCGTCTGGCACGAGGCGAGCAACGAGGATCACGTAGAGGCCTTCATCCGCTTCGACGACGGCGCGGTCGCCCACGTGCAGGTCAGCCAGATTGCCGCCGCCGGCAAGCCCCGCTTCTACGTGCTCGGCACCGAAGGGGCGCTCGTTGACAACTGGGCCGGCCACGTGGACGTGAGCGCGCGCGTCGGGTCGCACACGGCCACCTTCAACGTGGACTACGACGAGTCGGACTGGCCGGCCTACTACAAGGGCCTCGCCGACCACCTGGTGAACGATGCGCCGAACCCCGTCACTCCGGAGAGCGCCCGGCGGGTGATCTGCGTCTTCGAGCTGGCCGAGCGCTCCTCGCAGGACGGCGGCGAGCAGCCCGTCCCCCACGAGTAGCCGTCCCCGTGCGGCCGTCGGGCGGCGGGACGGTCCTGTTGAGCTTGGGCCGGCGGGGCTGTACAATCCCCTGCATGGGGCGCCCGCCGAGCGCCGGCGGGTCGCCTCGAAAGGCGCCTGAGCCAGGCCGGGACGCAGATGCTCTTCAAGCACATAGACCGCTACGTGAGCCGTTCCTTCCTGGTCCGCTTCGTCGCGTGCGTCGTGCTCATAGCGGCGCTCTACATGAGCTTCGACCTGATGAAGCGGCTGGAGGACCTGCAGGGCAATGAAGCAGGGCGCAACGCGGCGATGCTGCTCGCTTACTACGCCCACCTGCTGCCGGTGTTCATGCTGGACGTGACGCCGGGCATCGTGCTCATAGCGGCGGGGATAGTGATGGTGAGGATGGCCAAGGCCAGAGAGCTGCTGGCCCTAAAGGCCAGCGGCACCAGCCTCTACCGGGTGATGGGCCCCCTGTTCGCCTGGGCGCTGGTGATCAGCGTGGGCCTCTTCGCCTTTCGCGAGGCGGCGGCTCCGAGGCTGGTCCGCCGCACGGCCCTGCTGAGCCGGGTGCTCGACCAGAAAGTGGAGACCCAGCTCCTGGTCAGCGACCCGGCCTACAACCGGAAGGTGTTCATCGGGGAGTACGACTTCGCCCACAATGCCATGAAGAACGTGGCCGTGATGGACTTCCACCCCCAGGGCGCGCTGAAGAGGAACGTGCGGGCGGATTCGGCCACACTCGCCCCCGACGGTCTGCTGTCGCTCCAGACGGTGGAGGTGCAGGAGTTCGACGCGGCGGCGGTGCCGGCCGGCAAGCCCGCGCTGCTGCCCTCCCTCGAGATCAAGGGCGGCGTGCGGCCGGTGGACCTCGTGCAGGCCGCCGAGCAAGACAAGGACGAGGGGCTGATGCTCCAGGCGCTGCCGGAACTGCGGCGTCAGTCTCGCCTAAACCCCCAGGTGCCCTTCTTTCGCGTCTCGTTCCACTCCCGGCTCGCCTCCTTCTTCAGCCCCATCATCCTGCTGCTGGTCGGCCTGCCCTGCCTGGTGGGGTTCGAGCGGACGGTCAGCAGCCGCTTCCTGGGCTTCATCATCGCCGCCGCCACCGCGGCCGGGCTCTACGCCCTGACGTTCGTCTTCAGCAGCATGGGCACCACGGGCGCGCTCCACCCCGTGCTGGCCGGATGGCTCCCCGCCGTCATCGGCGCCGCGGTCGGCCTGTGGCTGTTCGAGTCCATGCTTACCTGAGCGGCCGCTGCGGCGGCGGGCATTTGATTCCGCGCGCCAAAAGCAATACGCTTTCGGCCTGAGCCGGGCCTGATCCCGGCCGCCCGAAACCAGCGATGGAGAGGCAGAAACGACGATGGCTGAGCAGGTGAAGCTCGGGTTGATAGGCACCGGAGGCATCATGCACTCCCACGTCGGCCAGCTGCTCGAAGTGCGGGAGGCCGCCATATCGGCGCTGACCGATCCCGACCCCAGCCGCATCGAGCGCCTGAAGAGGCACTTCCCCCCGCTTGCCGACTGCCCAACCTACGACGGCCACGCCCGGATGCTGGCGGACGCGGAGCTGGACGCCGTCCTCATAGCCTCGCCGCACAACGTGCACTGCCAGCAGATAGTGGACAGCCTTCGGGCGGGGCTCCACGTGCTGACCGAGAAGCCCATGGTCTGCAGCATCGAGGATGCCCACAAGGTGATGGAGGAGGAGAAGAAGGCCGGCAAGCTGGTGGGCATATCCTACCAGCGCCACACGCAGGGCGAGTTCCGGTTCATCAGGAAGCAGATCGAGGGCGGCGCGGCCGGCGAGGTCCAGTTCGTCAGCGCATTCCAGGGACAGAACTGGATGAAGGGCACGGCGGGGAGCTGGCGGCAGGTGCACGAGATATCCTGCGGCGGCCAGCTCAACGACTCCGGCAGCCACCTGATTGACATCATCCTCTGGGTCACGGGGCTGGCGCCCAGGAAGGTGTCGGCCGAGATCGAGAGCTTCGACTGCGAGGTGGACATCAACAGCGCCCTGGCAGTGGAGTTCACCAACGGGGCGCTGGCCACCATCGCCGTGGTGGGCAACTGCCCGATGTGGTGGGAGGACATCACGATCAGCTGCTCGGAGTGGACGTTCTTCGTGCGGCAGGGACAGTTGACCTACTGCACGGGCGGCCGGGCGGAGGTCCTGTCGCTCCAGAGCACTCACTACGGCAGCCGGAACGCCGACCAGAACTTCGTCAACGCCGTGCTGGGCCGCGAGGAGGTGCTGGCACCCAGCATCTGCGGCCTGCGCACCATCGAGCTGACCGAAGCGGCCTGGAAGTCTGGCGAAACCGGCAAACCCGTCCTCCTATAGCGCCTCAGAGCCGACAGGCAACGCCAGCCGCGGACGACGGGCCTCCTGTCAGGAGCACACCACATGCTGGGTTGCACCCACGGAAGGCTGTTCAGGACAACCGTCGCAGGGGGCTCCTACCAGGAAGGGCTGACGGTCCACATCCAGGGCGTGCCGCCGGGGCTCCTCATTCTGGAGCAGGAGATCTACGCCGACCTGCTGCTGCGCAAGCCGGGGCAGGGCGAGCTGGCCTCCCCACGGCGCGAGCCAGACATACCGATCATCTACAGCGGCGTCAACGCGGCGGACACGATGACGGGCGCCCAGAACAGGGGCTACACCAACGGCACGCCCTTCGTCATCCTCATCCCCAACCTGGACAGGCACTTCGAGCACATCGAGCAGTACCGCACGACCAACCGCACGCCGCGCCCGGGGCACGCCTCCTACGCGTCCTACCAGAAGTACGGGCCATGGGACGACGCGATCGGCGCGGGCTTCTTCAGCGGCCGTTACACGGCCACCATCGTGGCAGCCGGCGCGGTGGCGAAACGCGCGCTCAGCCGGCACGGCATCGAGCTGTGCGCCTACGTGCGGGAGGCCGCCGGCGTGCGCTGCCCCGACCT
>LJUE01000019.1 GCA_001303885.1 Planctomycetes bacterium SM23_32
CGCGGATTATTGCAGTGGATGCCAGCGGCAAGGAAGTTGAGGCGAAGCCCGGCACGAAGCTGAAGATCGCCGCCGCCGAACTGGCCTTCCCCGGCGCGAAATGGAACCTGACGTTCGCCTTCACCCCGCCGCAGCCGGTGATCTTCAACGGCACCGAGATGCAGTTCCCCATCGGTTCCCTGAACGGCGACGCCTGGTCGGTGGGCTTCTGTAAACCGGGCGAACTGGATGCCTGGCGCGCAGGACGATAGCCGTCCCCAGAATGACGGCGGGCAGGCAGCAGTCCGCGGCCGACCGGGCGGGCTGCTCCCTCCGTGTGCTACGGACGGCCCTCACGCGCAGCCACGAAGATACCGCGCGCCGCCCCATCAGACTACCTTGGCGGCCGACCGGGCGTATCTCCTCCACCTTGCTTGGGCCTTACAGCCGCACTGGACCTCTGCTCGCCGCCTCCGTCGTGCCCTTCGCGAAGCGGCCTCGTGCGAAAGCAGACCATCTGAAATCTCAGCCCGCGACAGGCCGTGAGCAAACGGCTTCCCCGCCGTCCTGACGTAGCGCACCGTTCCACGCCTTCCGACTGTAGCCGTCAGCCGAATCGTGGCATCCCGGCCGTTCTCCCATCCACGATAGGGACTGCCGTCGGGTTCGGGGCCCGACGACCTCCTTCCACGACCAGCGCCGCGAATCGCCGCCCGCCCGGTTCTGCCATCTCAAGAATACATCGACAGTTGCCGACCAGTCCTGCGACAGGCTGCTCACAAAATCGCAACAAAGAACGGCGCCCTGGCTGGCTGTCAATGTACCTCAAAGGCCCTGTTTTGCCCTCGTTAGACCTGATTGTACCCCAGACCCTCGGATTCAAAATCCCGTGGCCTTCACCGGCCGTGGGGGTTCGACTCCCCCCTTCGGCACCACTAAGAAACTATCTCAAAAGTGCTCCGTTAGCCGATAACCATCTGTGGGGGACCCTGGGGAGGGAGCCACAGATGGGACGAACGAAACGCAAGGTCAAACCGTTGCCGACGATCTGGCGGGTGCCGGACGCCCTGTGGGCGAGGTTCCAGACCGTCCTGGACGAACTCGACCCGCCCGCGCCGACCGGCCGCAAGCGTATCGATCAACGGGCGGCCCTGAACGGGATCGTCTATCACCTGCGGACCGGGTGCCAGTGGAACGCCCTGCCGAAGGAGTTCGGCGATGACAGCAGTGTCCACCGGACCTTTCAGCGGTGGATCGAACGGGGGATCTTTGACCGGACCTGGGCCCTTCTGGTCGCCTCGTGCGAGGACCTGGGCGGCGTCGACTGGCAGTGGCAGGCAGCCGATGCCGCCATGGGCAAGGCGCGTTTTGGGGGGGCGAGGTCGGCCCGAACCCCACGGATCGGGCGAAAAACGGCGTAAAACGCAGCCTGATCGTGGAAGCCGACGGCGGGCCGTTGGGGTGCGTGGTCGCCGGGGCGAACGTGCACGACACGAAACTGTTGCGGGAGACGATCGAGGCCATGGTGGTGGACCGTCCTGACGCCACGCCCGAGGCGCCACAGCATTTGTGTCTGGACAAGGCGTATGACAACCCGACGGGCCAGACGGCGGCCGAGGCGGCCGGCTACGTGCCCCACATCCGGCGGATCGGCGAGGAGAAGATGGACGCGAGCCAGCGCCAACGGTACCCCGCCCGGCGCTGGGTGGTTGAGCGGACGCTGGCCTGGCTCTCGAAGTGCCGCGCCATCCTGGTGCGCTATGCCAAGAAAGCATGTAACTACCTCGGGCTCATCAAACTCGCGTGCGTCTTGCTCTGGTTCCGACGCCTCCACCGGTTAGAAGGCGTTTTGAGATAGTTTCTAAGTACTTATCGATGATAGAGTTACGTCACTCGTCTCGGGGCGTGCGGCTTCAGCCGGCGGCGGGGGGTGTTACCAGGTTGTTATCTCTGTGCCTTCCTTACGTGGTGGCTGCCGTCCGACCGCTGCTTTGCGCGGCCAAGCCGCGGACCGAGGCCCTGCTGAGTGCTCCCACGCTGCCGCCCGTGGCGGTGCTGGCGCGTCATCTCCTGAACGAACTGGCCGAGGTCGAGGAGCCGTTCATCCTCGTGCTGGACGATTACCAAAACGTCCGAGGCCTGCCGGTCCACGAGCTGCTGACCGAACTGCTGACCCACCCGCCTCACGCGATGCACCTGGTCCTGTGACCCGGCGGGACCCCCCTTTGCCAATCGCCCGGCTGCGGGCGCGCGGGCAGGTGACGGAGATCCGGGCCGCCGATCTGCGTTTCACGCCGGCTGAGGCAGCGGCGTTCCTGAGCAAGATGACCAACGTCTCGGTGGATG
The DNA here is from genome assembly GCA_001303885.1 of Planctomycetes bacterium SM23_32. GTDB lineage: Bacteria > Planctomycetota > Brocadiia > SM23-32 > SM23-32 > SM23-32. The sequence goes on from LJUE01000019.1 coordinate 2,326, forward strand.
AAGCCACGGCCGCTCTGCTTGATGAGAAGACGGAGGGCTGGGTGACGGGGCTGCGCCTGGCGGGCCTGTACCTGCGCGACCGAGGCGACGTGAGGCGCCTCGCCCAGGAGTTGCACGGAAGCTCAGGGCACATCGCGGAGTATCTGGTTGCGGAGGTCCTATCGAGGCACACTCCCGAGTTCGTAGCCTGCCTCGTCGAAACCTCGATCCTGGACCGGTTCTGTGCGGCTCTCTGTGAGGCGCTGCACGCGGGTGGCGCGAGTGCACGAACGAAAAAAGGCAGCTGCGATCCGCGGCAGTTCATTAACTGGCTGGTCAAGGAGAACCTCTTCGTCATTTCACTGGACAGCCAAGGGTGCTGGTTTCGTTACCATCATCTGTTCCAGCAGATGCTGCAGCGGCAGTTGCGGCGCAGGCGAAGTGCCGACGACATCGCCACGCTGCACTCGCGTGCCTGCGAGTGGTTTGCGCAGGAGGGCCTCACTGACGAAGCCATCCAACATGCAGTGGCCGCCGGAGACAGCGTCGCCGCCACGCGGCTTGTTAACGAGAGCCGTCACGACGCCTTGATAAGTGGGCGATGGCACGTTCTGGAACGACGACTGGCTCGCCTGCCGGAGGCGATGCGGGAATCCCGGCCCGAAGTGCTTATGGCTCAGGCTTGGGTTAGTTACAACCGTTTCGAGCATCGGGCCATCTCCCAGCTTCTTGGAGACGCGAAAGCATCGCTCGGCGAAAGCCGCAGGTCTGCGATGCTTAAGGGGGAGTTGCTCTTCTTCGAGGGTCATGCTCACTTCTGGGACGTGGAAGACTCGCGCAGCCGGCGGTGCCTCGAGAAGGCAGTGACGTTGATACCCGAGGCAGCTGACGCTTTTCGCGGCGACGTGTGCTGCTCCGGGTTCGGCTACGCCTCACCCTCCGCAGCACACGCAGGAGATGGCAACTTGACTCTCATTCAGGTTGGCACGAGAATCGGGGGCAGGTCAGGCAGGCACGGCCCCGGTGCTGGTCGTTCGCCTGGTTCGCAGCCACGGGCCGCGCCGGTGTGATATACTTGATCCGGCGCTCTATGAGCTTTCGCCGGGCCTTTGCCGATGCGCCGATAGGCCGGTTCGGGAACACCGCCCACGAAGTAGTTTTCTCTTGAAACCGTGGCCACACGCTGTTAGGAATTGCGTTGGGATTAAAGTGAAAGGACAGAGACATGGCGAGAAGCGCTGCAAACGACCGGCGAGAATGGGCACGGGGTTTCAGTCTCCTCTCAGACGCAACGCGTCTGGGAATCCTCTCCCTTCTGGCGAAGGGTCCGAAGAACGTGACGGCCCTGTGCAGGGGCCTTGGTCTGAAGCAGCCGACGGTCAGCCATCACCTCGGTCTGCTGCGCATGGGCCGGCTGGTGATCGGCACACGTCAGGGGAAGTCCGTCGTCTACACGACGGACAAGGCGGCGCTGAAGGCCCTGGCCGCGGCACTCGCGAAGCTGACGCCGAAGTAGGGCGCGCCGGCACCATAGGTAGCCTCAGCGAGACGGTGGTGCGGGGAGTCTCACGAATCGCGCGGCACGCGAGGCGTGCGAGGCCGTCCTCAACGCCCTGTTCAAGTGGCTGCGCCGCCAGCGATTCGATGATCCCGGCTTCAGGAGGATGGCGCTGAGCGGTGCCATTCAGGGGCCGTCGCGCAGACGCGCCGTCTTCAGGTTCTCGGCATCACGGAACGCCTACTTGGGATTCTGGGACCTGCGCCACGCGAAGCACGCATTCGGAGCATGGGTGACAGTCTGGACCGGGATGAGCCACGCCGAACGGGAAGCGGCCCTCGCAAGACATCTCAGGTACCTCCCGCCAGGTCGATGCTACCAGAAAAGACACAAGGCCAGTAATGTTCTCCACATCGAGACCGATTGGGGAAAGGGGGACGAGTACCCGAGGCTGGGCAGTCCCGCAGTAAGGAAGTGCCTCTTCACCTTCGCGCTGCACGCACTACGGTTCTGCTACGAAGTCCTGGAAGACAGCGTGTGACGGCAGTCGACTCCCTGCTGAGCAAGATAATATGCCCAGGCTGGGAGAGGTTCTCAGCCAAGGGGGCGGCTCGTGACTTCCCCCCCAGAGCCGCCCCCCGGTTTGTGCGAATGCCATGCGGGGCCAGCGTACCTGTTGCCGACGCGATCAGTCTGCGGAGAGCGGTCTTCCCCCGATCGCACCGCCCCTGTCTCGCTGGTCAGGGGCAGGCCGCCTGCGAGTGTCTCTGCCACAGCCCCCCACCCCCTCCCAGCGGGCCTACCCGCGGGTAACAAGGGCCTCTGGTTGCGCTTTGGTGGGGCAGCCTGCCCGCAATGAAGTACACGCGAATCCAGGCGGCATTGCGCGCTCAGGGGGAAAAACCGTCCGGCGGAGCCATTCTGTGAGAGCGGTGCCGATACCCGGCTGGGGGCAATAGCGCTGCCCTAGGCAACCGCCTCCGCTAAGTGTTTGTCCAGGCGTGACTTGACATCAATATGGCCTTTCCCGTAGTCTCCGGCTCACGCGCGGGGAAAGGGCCGCAAAGACAGCACTGGGGAGACCTGGCTGAGCGACAGACCAGGAAGTGCCTTGGCACGGGGGTCTTGCGCTGCAGACGCTGATGGCAGGGAAGGGACCAGGGCGATGGGCCTCAATGGCCCCATGGAGGCTTCTGGCATGTCTGACAGCGGCGACGAGGGACGACTACCGCCGATGAGTGAGCCGGGCGGCGTTCAACCAGCGGGACCGGCAAGACAGCCCCCGCAGATCGAGGGATACGACGCAACCGACCTGCTGGGCCAAGGTGGAATGGGCACGGTCTGGCGAGCCGTGCAGCAAAGCACGGGGCGTCAGGTGGCCCTGAAGGTCCTCGGTCGCGCCGCGTTCGGATCGGACCGAGAGCAGCGGCGCTTCGAGCGAGAGGTCGAACTGGCAGCCCGGCTGGAGCATCCCCACATCGCCAGGGTGTACGACAGCGGCCTCTACTACAGCATGTATTACTACGCCATGGAGTTAATCGATGGCGTGCCGCTGGATGAGTACGTTCAGCAGAACGGCCTCAACAGGCAGCAGGTTTTGAGCCTGGTGCGAGACGTCTGTCGAGCCGTCCAGCATGCCCACCAACGCGGCGTGATTCACCGCGACCTGAAGCCATCCAACGTCCTGGTGACCGGGGACGGCCAGCCGCATATCGTGGACTTCGGCCTGGCCAAGGCCGTTCTGGACGAAGGTCCGGCGTTGACCGTCTCTTTGGGTGGAGACGTAGTCGGCACGCCCGCCTACATGTCGCCTGAGCAGGCGGCCGGCAAGCCTATTGAGGCTGACACGCGGAGCGACGTATACAGCCTTGGCGTGGTCCTCTACCGCCTGCTCACCGGAGCGTCTCCTCACGACCTGACGGGGACGCGGTATGACGTGCTCCGCCGGATTGCGGAGGAGGAGGCCCGAAGGCCCCGTGGGATGGCGAAGGATGTTGACGGCGAACTTGAGGCGCTGCTTCTGAAGGCCCTGGCCCACGAGCCGGACGAGCGATACGGTTCGGCTGGGGACCTGGCTGATGACATTGACAGGTACCTGACGGGTGAGCCGATAGCTGCAAGGCGGCCGACGATGGCCTACTTCCTCCGCAAGCGCCTCCGCAAGTACCGCGGTCGCGTGGCGGTTGCGGCGCTGGTGTCGGTCTCCCTCGTCGGTTTGGCCGTGTGGTCCTATGTCAACATCGCCCAGGCGCGCGACGAAGCGCGGAAGGAGGCCGACAGGGCGACGTCTCTCTCCACCCTCTTTGACGACACGATCGAGACCATTGGCCGGGCGGGGGGCCACGGCCGAGAAGTTGCAGCCCACGATGTGTTCGACGGAGTTGGAAGGCAGGTCAGGCGGGGGTTCTCCGGTCAGCCCCTGACTGAGGCAGCGATGCACCAGCGCCTCGGGACAAGTTACGTGATGCTGGGCGACTATGACAAGGCCCACAAGCACTTCTCGGCCGCCCTGGAACTCCGAGAAGGGATTCTCGGGCGAGACGACCCGAGTGCCCTGGAATCCATGCATGGCTTGGCGAACACCCAGCGGCTCCAGAAGAAGGCTCTGGAGGCCGAACGTCTGCTCACGCTGGTGGTGACGAGGCGCAGGAAAGTCCTCGGTGAGGACCATCCTGACACGCTCAGCGCCGTGAATGACTTGGCCAAGTCCCTCTTCGGCGGGGACAAAAAGGCGGAAAGCGAGGACCTGGCGAGGCAGACGCTCGAGATGAGCCGCCGGGCACTGGGAGAGGACGATCCCACCACCCTTGTCTTCATGGCAGACTTGGCCAAGATTCTGTGGGGCCGGGGGAATCTGGCCGAAGCGGAATCGCTGTACAGGCAGGTGCTGGAGGCACGCCAACGGGTCCTGGGCGAGAACCATCAGGACACACTGTCATCAATGGATGATCTGGCCAACACCCTTTGGGCCCTGGGCAGGCGCGACGAGGCGCTGCGGCTGTACAAGACGGCGGCCGAGACCCGCGAGCGGGTGTTGGGGGAGGACCACGCCGCGACGGTCAAGTCCCTGACCGCCGTGGCCAATGCGCTGATCAAAATGGGCCGCCGGGCCGAGGCGGAGCCGCTTCATGAACGGGTGCTTGAACTGCGCCAGCGTGCCGCGAACAGGTGGATGGCCGAGGCCCTTGCTTCCATGAATGAGGTGGCCAACAACTACTGTCACCGCCGCAGGTACGCCGAGGCCGAGGAGTTGCACCGAGAGGGGCTGAGGCTCGGCGAGAGGTTCCTCGGCAAGGAGCATCCCCCGGTGCTGGAATTCAAGAGCAACCTGGCCACCGACCTTTATCAGCAGCGCAGGTTCCGTCAGGCCGTAGCACTCTACCGAGAGGTCCTCGAGGTCCGTGTGCGGGTCTTGGGCAAGCGGCATCCGGACACGCTCCTGAGCATGCTCAACCTGGCCAACGCCCTGTTCGGCGACAAGGAGCACGTGGAGGCCGAATTCCTGTACAAGGAGATTCTTGAGATAGGAAACGACGTAACCGGCAATCGGGTACCCCATATCCTACGTCGGGCACTGAAGAGCTTGGTGGTGGTGCTGCGGGTGCAGGGGAAAGAGGCCGAGGCGGAGGGCGTCCGCAAGCGATATGAGGAATTCGTCCCACTGCCGATAGAGGAGGCCGACGAGACAATGGTAGTGGAACCGGATGGGGGCTGATACGCCCCAGTTCAGCTACGAGCCGACCTCGTCGGAGCCGGCGTGGTTAGGCCCCGGTGGCGCTCGCGGGAAAGGCGGGGCGCAGCCACCCTCACCGGATTCAACATCTGGCTGCGTCCCCTCATCTGATCAGACAAGCCCGAAAAAAGGTCCCCGCGCGGACGAGTCTTGGAAAGGACATTGGGGGAAGACCGCCGCGCGGGGCTTCCGTTTGGCTTCAGGGCGGACAAGCCGCACCTCCTGGGGGCATGGCTCGCGGGACTCCCCCAGCGGCCCGTCATGGTGGGCCGTCCAGTCCGAGGTCCCGAGAGTCGGCTCCTTTGTGTCGGATTCCTGCACATTGGTCAGCGGTTCCTGTCCATCCGCGTCGGACGGATATCCGCGCCCTTTGACGGGCCGCGGCGCTTGGGGCTCAGCCTCCCCGGTTAGTCTTCCTTGACAGGCCAGGTGGCTGCCCCGCGCGTACCACCATCGCCCCTACCCGGCCGCCTCATAGACTGGAGAGCGATCCATGGCATCCCTGATGCGCTGCTTCCCGTCCGGTCCGGTCCAGTGCATCACAAGGGCGGGGCCGTCACCATCGCTAAGGCGCAGGCGGACCAGGTCCATCGGGATGTCGCAGACGCGACCTTGGACATATCGACAGAGCGTCAGGGCCAGCGTCTCCTGGTCGCCAGGTTGTCCATAGCGAGCGTCACCTGGACGGTCCGACCGCAGCGCCATCGTCATCGACGCCCACTGGGGGATGACCGGGTCGCCGTGGTTGAAGGCGATGACCCCGCTGTTGTAGATTAGCGCCTCGGGCGGCATGGCGTCACGGAAACTCCGGGGTGTGCCCCGGTCAACCGTCATCCCTATGCCGTCGTCCGCGCAGAACTCGAACAGTTGTGTCAGGCCCCCGCGCACTTCGCAGTCTGCGTCCAGCCAGATCGCCTGCCTGAAAGGAGATTCCAGGAGCGCCAAAGGCTTCTTGAACCAGCCGTAGCAGTCGGCGGCCGGGGCCTTGGCCAGGAGTCCGCGTTCGGCGCACCATTCTCGTGCCGCCGCGCTCATGCCGAGGTCCACAAACAGGACGGGCAGGTCATTGTGCGTCGAGTAGTTCGACCACCACCAGTCCAACAGCCATTCCTGCCCCTCATCAAAGCCGGCGACTACCCCGCGGTCAGAGATGGGCTTGACGTGTGTCCAGTCACGGTGGAAGGCAGATCGCATGTCACGACACACGCCAGCCTGGATGGCCGACCAAGCCCGGCGGATGGCGCCCTTGCCCCCGGGCCCGCTCCAGTGAACGATCACCACGCCGTCGGCTTCGCCTTCCTGCCTCGAACGCAGAATCTCGAGCGGTATCTCCGCGACGGCATCCGAGGGCTTCTCGCCAAGCAGTGCGCTGAGGATCTCCTGGTCGCCACGGAACGCCTTGTGCTTTTCCAGGACGGCCTCGGCCCATTCCAACACAAGCGGGTCACCCTGTGTGACAACCAGGCAACCGCCACACCAGTATGGACCTCCAAAGGACAGCCGCTCGCGCAGTCTGACCGGATAGGACCAGTCCCGCCCGATCGCCAACCGGTTGCCGCCCACGGACGCTACCCTGGCAACGTTTTCGCGGACCTCACAATCCAGGTCGCACCAGACCGTTCGCCGAAACGGGCTCTGCAACAGGGCGAAAGGTTTACGGAACCAGCCGTCAATGCCATTGGGTGCGCCGTGGGGAGTAATCCTCCCACGCGCCTCGCACCAACGGCGTGTCTCGGAATCCATGCCGAAGTCTGCAAAGACCACTGGCCACTGGTTACGGCGCGCGTACGCATGCCACCACCAGGGCACGAGGTCCTCTTGACCCCGGCAAACCGGCACCATCACGCCGAGGTCCTCGCTTGGCTGGCTTGCCCACTGCACGGGATGGGTCGTTGCGAGAGTCGGTCCGGCATCCGTTGGCTCGGCGTCCAGACGCTCTTTGAGGATGACCTTGCCCCGTGTGCCGGTCCAGTGGAAGACTGCCGACCCGTTGTCGGGACCGCGATACCGGTTGAAGGCCAGCGATGGCGGCATCCGGCTTACCTCGTAGCCACCCTGCGCGATCACGCGAGCGAGGGCCTCGTTGTCGCCCTTGTACTCTTGCTCCCTCGCCAAGGCTTCTGCCGCCCAGTCGGTGACGAACGAGTGCCCGTGGTTCACCGCGATAATCCCGGCGTCCCACATTGTGGTGTCAGGGGTGCACATCGCGAACCAGCCGTCTGTCGCCTCTGCGGCAACCGATCGGCCCTTCGCGGCAGGCGCCAGGGCAACACCACTGCCGCGGCAGGACTCGAGAAGCGGCCTGACGGACCCTCGCACTTCGCAGTCGGGTTCGAGGGACAAGACCTCCTTGAACGGCGCCCGCAGAATGGCGAACGGCTTCCGAAAACACGCTCTTGCCACGGGAACGTCGGTAACATCCACCATTCGGCCCCGGTCGCCGCACCAGCCGCGCATGGCCTCGCTCATCCCGAAGTCAGCAAAGGCGACGGGAAGGGTGTTATGTTTGTGGAAGTTGTCGAACCACCAAGGCACGAGCCATTCACAGGCGGCATCAAAGCCAACCAATACCCCACGCTCCTCGGGAGGGTCGCCCCTCCACTGACACCGTTCGGCATCGGTCGCATGCAGGATCGGCGCTTGTCTGTCGGGAGCCTGGGACTCGGACAGCACCAAGGCCTTAACCAGCGGAACAAAAGGCAGGAATTCGTTGATGGGTGAGTCCGGCGTGCAACTGATGATCCCGATGCCGCGCTCCTTCGCTGCCGGAGTCAGGCCTCGAAGGTCGTTCACCAAGTTCGCCATGAGGTGTTGGTTCGCCGCACGCTGGTCCTCAGACAACTCACGGTCGTCGTGGTAGTCGCGCTTGCCCCCGAAATCACACCCGACCAGGAAGATGCGCCTTCCCCCCATCCATAGCACCAGGTGCAGGGCTGTCGTGAACGTGTTCCGGTTCCACACGAATCTCACGTCGTGAGCCCGCCGGTCCAGGATCTCGCAGAACGGCGCGTTCTCGATGTCGGCAAAGAAGACGTTGGGGAACTCCCTGAGGGGACGTCCCTGACAGCGTCTGCCCCCGTAGTTGCCCCGCGCGACCTTGATGAACGGCTCGGCCCACACCCGACGGTCATAACACTCCGGCACGTCCGTGCCCACCCATACGTCGGGGCGGACGGCGGGATACGCGGTGGTGACAGCGAAGACCATCCTGCCTGGACCCTTGAGGGCCGAGGTGTCCACCTCCGCGAGCGATGGGCCGGGACAGCACAGATAGGCGTCCACGCCGAGATTACAGCGTGCCAGGCCCCGGCTCTTCACCCATCCGTTGCCGCAGTCGTACCAGAGCGCCATGAGAGCGTGCCCTTCCTGTCCGCATGCCGCTTAGACCGTCGCCTCGACTTCCACGGACTGCTGCCAGAACGCTTCGTTCCGCCGAGCCTGCTCCTCCGTGAACACGGGGAATCGCTCCGTGAACCCGCGGCGCACGCCGGCCAGGAGGATGTGCAGAGACACCTCCCCATCTCCGTTCGGGGGACAGCGGACGACGACCTCGTTGTCGTCACTGACCTCGGCTCCCGGTGTTCCGGCGAGAGGCACGTCGGGCTGCGCGGCCAGCACACAGAGGGAACCGGGCTCACACGCCTCGGCGAAGAGCGGGTCGACCGGCACCCGGCCTTCGGCAGCCGTCGCCGGGATCGTGACCTCCGCCACATCGAAGAACAACACCGCGGGTGCCTCGATACAACTGAGGCCGCGCCATTCCCCCCCAAGGTTGAGGATTGCCGTCTTCGGGCCGGTAGGTCCGGTCTTGCCGGTCCTTCCCGTTCCGCCCGTACCGCCCGTCGGGCCGCTTCCGCCGGTACCGCCTGTGGGCCCAGTACCGCCGGTGAGGCCGATAGGGCCGGTCATCATCTCGGCAGGATCTCCCGTCGGACCGGATGGGCCGGTGGGGCCGGTCGTGCCTGTGGGACCTGTAGGTCCTTGCTCCGTCATCGCCTTTCTCCTAACTTTTCACCCGTTCCTTGCGGCCTGTTCGTTATTACAGGGGGCAGCGGTCCCCCGGATTGACAGCCTGAGACACTCGCAAACAGGTTGCTGGCCCATCGCGCGGACGACGCTACCACAGTCGCCTGCTTGACCACTTCGCTTCACGCGAGACAGGGCCAGCAGGCCGGAGGGCTACTCCGCAGACGAGTGTTGCCTCCCCCAAGGCACGGCCGCTAAGCATCCGCCGCCGCGCCGTCCTCTCCGGCGTGTTTCTGGCAGGTGTCTCGAGCCTTGACGAAAAGGGCTTTCAGATCAGCCGTCATCCACGGCTTGCTCGCAATCTCGGCGAAGTAACGCGCCAAGTCGCGGTATCCGTGCTTAGTGATCCTCTCGTTGTGTGCGACCAGTGCCGCTGCGATCGCCGCATAGTAGATGGACGTTGCTGTCGCCTTGGTAGAGGTTGAAGACTCTTTCTGATCGAGCAGCTTCGCGTAATTCTTCAGATCTGTAAGAGCAACCAAGTCCGGAACCGAAGCGAACAGCAGTTCGGCGATCGTGCAGTACGAACTCAACTCGTCACAGGGCCGCCCAAGGACCTCTCGCGGCGAGTCCGGGTGCGAGTCGTCCGGCAGCCTCTCTTCGTACAACAGCGTCGCCAACTCGGCCGCGACAGGTTGATCCTGCCTCGCGTCGACCCGGCGGGGCCCCACCCCAATCCCCATAAGGCTTGCTACCTGGTCAGCGCGCAGATGGGAAAGGGTCGGCCTCACTCCAACGGACCTCCTGTCTGAGGCCGGCGCTTGCACTGTTCTGCTCCCACAGTCGTCGCCTTGCATACGTCGATCCGTCGTAAGGCAGTAGGAGTGGGTCTTTCGGTATGAAGTACACCGAACGGCTCAGAATCCTGCGCCGCTTTCGGAGAGAATGGCCGTCAACTCGCGCATCTCTGCTTCCACATCGGCTTCTGAAGCCACGAGCCGTCGTACATGCTGGGCGAGAACGGCCCGGAACCTTCGCTTCACAGTGACGATCATGTTCGATGCTCTCGCGAGGTCGGCGACCCCGGCCTGGGCGCAGACCTCGGTGATGGCCGGTGGCTCTGAGTCCTCCATGATCGGTTTCACGACCCGGAGGCGGAACACCTCCCAGTGTGTCTGCTGGCCCCGATCGCGGCAGTCGCACTCCACCTGCTCCAGCACCTGCTCAAGCAGCGTCGCAGCCCATTCGTAGTTGAAGGCCGCCTCCGGCGTCATGTCGCAGCCCCGGTCGGGGATCTCAAACGACTCAATCGCCTCCACCGGAATCACGCCCCCCGGAGGCCTCCGCCTCGGGGAGGCGCCGGCCCGACGGACGTTCGCCACGTAGTGTCCCAGCGAAACCAGCAGGAAACTGCGGAACCGGCCCTTTGCGGAATCCGCCTTCTGCACCAGCTCGCGGCCGAGCACGACCTCGTGGAAGAAGCCCTGGGCCAGGTCTTTGGCCTCCTCATTGCCAAAGCCCTGACGGCGTAGATAGCAGTAGATGGGCTTCCAGTACTGTGCAATCATCCGGCCCATCGCCTCCCGCCGCTCATCGTCGTCGGGTGTCCGGGTGCGGAGGATGCTGGCCCAGTCGGTTGTCTCAAACCGGTCACCCGGCCCGCCCATGCTCGTTCGATCGCCTGGGGACATGACACCACTACTCCTGTGGCGGCCATCACCACCATACTGGAATCCTGCGATGATGCAAACGTTTCTGGTACCTGTTTTAGGTGTCGCTCCAGTGGACCAGGAGCGGGGCACGTCGACAGGTCGCCAAGCATCAGGGGACGCCGCATCGAGCGCAGCACCAGACACAAGACTGCAGAGCCGATTCAGTAGAAGCGAGACAGTCGGCACGCCAGCCACGAAGGCATGTCCCACCGGTTTGTCGACGCACCGGTCAGAGCCAGCGCCCGTGTCGATAGCGGGCCGCTCGCCGTAAACAGGCATGGCGAGCGGCCCTTGCGCTGGGATGGGCGATTCAGCAACAACGTGTGCCACCGAGCCGAATGGCATTGTACCATAGGGCCACTCGGTTTGCGAAAGTCACTTCTACCCTCTTGGCTGCCACCGCCGGGCAATGGGCGCAGGGTGGCTGCGGTTTTGGTGTATTTACAGTAGGGACCGCCGCATGCTCGCCTGTCCGGGCAGCCCCCCACCGAGACCACGCAAGAGGGCGTCGGACAGGCACGGATGCACATGCCCTTTGCCGGCGCAGCCAGGCAACGGACTACCAGCGGTGCTGCGGGAGCTTCCGCAGGCGCAGGAAAGGGAACCCATGTCTCATGAAACCAGACGCACTCGCCATCATAGTGCCCGCTTTCCTGGCTCATGGCGAGGCGGCGCGCGGGCGTTCAGGTGCCTCGGCCTGACGGCATTCGTCTGCGCCCTGGTTAGCACAGCATGGGCGTCTCCCCCGGATTACGCGACCTTCGGGCGTGAGCAACGCCTTGACCACGTCCCCCAGGCCATGGATGTCCTTCGGATCTGGATAGTCAACGTGGAGCAGGGTGACGGGATCATCATCCAACTCCCGAGACGCTATGACTACGATCCTGACCCGGATGACGGACAGTCCGAACGAACAGAACGGGTCGACATCCTGATAGACGGAGGGTCGACGCCGAGAAGCGAGGACTGGCGGATGCAGGATTTCCTTGAACGGCTGTATGCGGGAGGCCGGCCGGCCGTGGAGTATACGGTCATCACCCACCACGACATGGACCACGTCGTCGGACTGATCCGTCTGCTTGAGGGGAGTGAAGCAACCTTCGACACGGTTTACCACAACGGACTCGCGTCCTACAAGCCCGGGCATCGGGGTTTCCCACAGAAGAGACGGCCCGACAGGCCCGCCGTGTACACGTACAAGCGCCCGCGTTTACGGTGCGGGATGGCTTTCCTGTACCCGGAGGGGCACGAACACGCCGGCAGGATCGACGGGCAGTACCTGATTGAGGATCTCGCGAGTCTGCGAGCAGCCCTCGGGGCGCAGGAACTCCATGGCCTGTACGAGGAACTCGCAGAGGCGATCATCTGGAATGCTGACGACTATGGCCTGTCCGCGTTCCAGCGCGCCTACGCAGGGGCAGCCTTTGTCACAGAGCGCGAACAGGAACTTGGCAGAGACCTCTCTGGGGTGGAGTTCGACGTCCTCTGGCCGCTGGAGGTCCTTTCGCCGTACGGCAGGAGCGACTGGGGCCAGACCATCAACGGCAACAGCGTCACCTTCAGGCTGCGGTACGGCGAGTTCGAGATGCTATTCACCGGCGACCACAACGAGAAGTCAGAGGAGGCACTGCTTGAGCACCTCCGGGCAGAGGGGCGTCTGGACCTGCTGGACTGTGACGTGCTCAAGGTGCCGCATCATGGCAGTTCCCACGCCTGCGAGCGGTTCCTCAAAGGGCTGGGTTCCGGGCCGGTCATATCTGTCGCGTCCATGGGAGATGAGGGCTTCAAGTCCAAGGCGATGAACCCGCGGGCCTGGCAGCATCCGTCCACAGACGTGATCCGCTGGCTCGGGGGATCGCACCGCGTGTACCACACCTTCATTCACGAGCGGCGTTTCACGTGGCCGGACATCACGACCGAGACCGCACGCGGCAGAATGATTGAGCAGACCCACATCCTCATCGAGACCGATGGCAGGTGGTTCCGGCTGGTCGAATTGCCGCTGGA
>LJUE01000020.1 GCA_001303885.1 Planctomycetes bacterium SM23_32
CGCAAAGGCCTGAACCTCCGCGAGTTGCTCATACAGGAAGGCTTGTTGGCCGAGGTGCCTCGGGGCGCTGTTCGGCGGGCGGCCGAGCGCGCGGTCTGGGCCTTCGCGCGCAAAGCCCCGCCCTGGTTGAAGAGCCGCATCCGCACCTGGTTCCCCGGGCTCTCGGGCCGGGCCGCCGCGCTGGTGGCGTGTAAGGGGATTGACTTCAGCAAGACCCGGGCCTATCCGCTCGGGCAGTCGGAGGGGATGTTCGTCAACCTGAAGGGGCGCCAGCCGCAGGGGATCGTGTCCCCAGGCGCCGAGTACGAGCAGGTCCGCGAGAGGATCATCCGCGCGTTGGTCTCGCTGAGAGACCCCGAGACGGGCCAACGCATCGCCCGTGGGGCCTACAGACGGGAGGAGGTCTGGTCCGGACCTTGTACTGAGAATCTGCCCGACGTGATCATGGAGCAGATGGAGGGATGCTACGATGCGCCCACCTTCTCCGAAGCCCACTCGGCCGGCGTGATCTACCAGCTGCCGGAGCCAGACCCGACCCGCTACCGGCGATTGGGTGGCCACAGGCGCCAGGGCCTTCTGATGGCCAAGGGCCCCCACATCCGGCGGGCCGCCCTCGTCGGCGCGCAGATCGCCGACGTGCCCGCGACCATGTTGGCGCTCTTAGGCTGTGTCATCCCGGAGGACTTCGATGGCAGGCCGCTCAGAGAGATGCTGACGGGCGACGTCCCTGCAGAGAGACGTGGCGCCGCCAGCGGGGCGCGAACAGCGCCAGACAGGGAGGGACACTCAGAGGACGAAGCCGCTACGGTCGAGCAACGCCTACGGGGATTGGGATACGTCTAGCCGGTGTCGGTGGTCACTCGGCGCGCACCGAGGCGGCCAGTTGCCGATCCCGGGTCGTGCCGTCCGGAGGGTCCCCTCCATGCGGCACCTCAGCCAAGGTATCCTAGGTCCCTGAGTCTTTCATACACTGCCTGCTCTTCGCTGGCCGACATTGCTCCTGGCGTGTGACCGTGCTCCCTTCCTTCCCGCACTGTTCGCATCGCCTGGGTTATAAACGAGGCGACTACGTCTGGATGTCTGTCGGCCACGTTGCGCTTCTCGTCGGGGTCTTTGGTCAGGTCGTAGAGCTCGGGCTGGTCCCGGCGGCCGTATGGCGCAAAGATGAGCTTCCAGCTGCCTGTGCGATACCCCAGCAGAACGTGTTCGTCTTCGAGACGGCGCCTTCGTGGGGCGTTACTGGCCATCACGAGCGCTGGTTGGCTGTGCGCCGGGCCTCCGCTCAACAGAGGGCAGAGGCTCACGCCCTGAACCTGGCCCAGCGCTGACGACCCGACGCCCAGAAGGTCGAGTACCGTGGGAGCGATGTCGATAGTGCGCACTTGCTCCTCGATCACCGTGCAGTCTTCAAGATGTCCGTCGGCAACTATCACCAGGGGCACCTTAGCCAGGAAGTCGTAGACGTGGTATCCGTGCAAGACACCCAGGTTCTGCAGGACGGGAGGGACTAGTCTGGAGCGCGCGACCGCCTCGAACATCCGCTGCATCGGCCCCGAGTGGTCTATGAGCCACCGTGCCAGACGCTTGACGCCAAACTTCACGGCGTCGCTGCGACGGCTCTGCTGCAGTCTCTCGCCATGGTCTCCCATCAGGACGACGACGGTGTTCTCGAATGCCGTCTTCGCCATCAACTCGCCGATGAAAGGGTCGATACTCGAAAGCGCCCTGTCATAGGCCGTCTGGCCGCAGCGGGAAGAGTCGTGGCGGGGGTCGACGTGCCTGGGGTGATGCAACTCCCAGAGATGAAGCAAAACGAACCAGGGCTTGCCCAGCATAGAGGGGAAGTCCTGAAGCAGCTTCCTGCCCCACGGGCCGAACACCACGTCGGCCTTGTCCCTGTATTCGTACCGGGTAAACCCCCTGTCCAGGCCAAGCTCCTTGCCCAGCGGCCCCGTCACAAAGGCGGCCGTCTCGTAACTCCTCTCACTGAGGACGGTAGCCAGAGTGGGGCACTCGCCGGAGAGCTTGTCGAAGCCCAACGACCGTACGCCGTGCGCCAAGGGGTACAGCCCCGTCAGCAAGCTCGCAACGCTGGGGGTGGTAGAGGTCGCCGCCGTGATGGTGTTGGGGAAGGAGACCCCTCGGCGGCACAGGTCGTCAATGTTGGGCGTCTGACTCCCCCGGCGACCGTCGAACAAGACGTCTGACCGCAGGCAGTCAATGAGGATCACCAAGAGGTCTCTAAGTGCTGGCATCGCCAGACCCCGTGTCTCAGCCCGCCCGTTGCACTCGGAACAGCATTGCGCGCGGGGACCCACCATCCCACGGTCGCGCAGATTCTATCAGAACGCCATACGCGGGTCCACCATTCCGCACAGCGCTATGGGGGCGTGAGGCCCTGCGGACTATGTCGGAGCGCCAACAGCCCGGCGCCCCCCGCGATGAGGTCGCCGCAGACGTCTACCAGGCGGGCAAGGACGGCCACTAGAGCAGCCGGGCTCGGGCCGAGAAGAGGGCCGAGCACCAGGAGGTAGACGCCTTCCCGCACGCCAATCCCCGCGGGAGCAAAGAAGGCCAGCAGCCCGGCCGTGTGTGCCAGCGCTGCGGCAGAGGCGAGCATTGGCGCCACCTGCAACGGCACCTGCGCGATCGCACGAGCGACGAACCACAGCTCCACACCTGCCAGCATCCGCCTGCAAAGCGTGAGGAAGAGGGGAACGCCATAGTCGCGCAGACGGGGCACTGCGGCCAAACGCTCACGACCGAGTCGCCTCAGCAGCAAATTGGCCACGGCGCCGAAGCACCTGGGGTGCAAGCAGACAATGCTGCTGCCGAGCGTAGCGCCGTACAACAGCCATGCCAGCGGCAAGCGCTCGCGCATGGGCTCCCATAGGGTCAGGGGGGCCGCCACCATGAAGCCCGAAAGCACGACCAGTGCCGTGCGGGCGACAACCACGCCAGCGGCGACGGCGGCAGAGACTCCACAGCGGCGGAGCAGCCATAGCGCGCCCACCACGCCTGCGAACCTCCCGGGCACGTACTTGGCCATGGCCGGAATCCAGGCGATGGCCGACACCTGCTGCCAGCCAAGGCGACCGCAGAACGACGCTATCAGAAACCGGTAGGCCGCCATGCCCACAAGGCGCATCAGAAGCGCAGACACCAGCGCCGCCGCCAGGAAGTAGGGGCTGAACTGGACCTGTCCCCACGAGACGGCGGAGAATCTCCGCACCAGGGCGTGCAACACGAAGTACAGCACGGCGGCGACCAGAATGACCCGGGCGGCTCCCCACACCCTCTGGTGATGCTGAATCAGGGCCGGCGCCATCGACTCTGACGTGGGGCCCTGCGACTCACGGGGTGGCTGGTCGGTCATGAGCTCAGGGCTTTTCGGAGCAGATTGTGCATGAACATCACGATGTCCTCGCTGTCGCTTAGCAGCTTTTGCCTCTTCTGCCGCCACTCCTCCCGCAGGTTCGGCCGGGCGAGAAGCCGTTCCGCCAGGCGGAGACCCTCCGGCAAGGAACGCGCGCTTCGAGCCAGTCCATAGTCTCTTTCGAGGGCGTCCATGTACCCCACGAAGAGGGGATTGCAGTAGACCGAGGGAACGCCGAGAACGGCTGCCTCCGCGGCCATAGTCCCTCCTTCACCCAAGCAGAGGGAGGCCGAGGCCAACAGGTCGTGAATGTGCTGCACGGGTACGGGGTTGCGGTGCGACTGCAACGATTCGGGCAGAGGCCCCTCACAGGAGATGATCACCCGGCCGAACCTCGACAACCTGCTGACTACCTCGAGGATGTCCTTGGTCTCGGCTCCGCGCAGTCCGAAGTCATGCGTCGCCCCCCACGAAACCAGCCTGAGCACTATGTAGGGGCGGGTCGGGTCGATGCCCGCCGCATGAACATGGTCGGGGCACGGGTGGAAGTACTGGGGGGCCAGATAAGTCTGGACCCAGGTTCCTCTGTAGCGCACGTGCCGGGGGCCCAGCTCCTTTCGATAGCCGGTGCCTGTCATCACGTACGTAGCGAAGGGGACACCCATGGCCCTGACAAGCCATCCGTGCTCGTTCTCCTCGCGGAAGATCCGCGGCACATGCAGCAACGCGCCAATCGGCCCGACCGACACCCCTGTTGCACCGACCAAGATGTCCGGCCGGAAACGTCTCGCCAGATTCAGCATCATGGCGTTCCTTGTGAGCAGCTCCAGGCCCATGCCCATCAGGCCTGCCCCTTTCCTGCTGAGGCAGACGTGTGCGATGCCGATGGCTTCGAGCAACTCAATCTCGACATCCTTGTCCCGGGAGGCGACGAGCACCTTGTGCCCGCGCTTCTGGAGCAGCCAGATGAGGTGCTTGAAGAAATGGACGTCAGCCGGATGTGTCAGGTCGAACAGCGCGCGCATCTTGCCAGCTGAGGACTCCCGGACAGGAGCAGCGATGGACGACGCCGGGGCTTAGTCCAGGCCCGGCACTCGCGTCACTTCGCCCGCTTTGGAGGGCAGTCTGACCTTGTGGACCTCGCCCTCGCTGAACTCGTAAAGCTCAAAGAACGCGGGAACCGATCCCGGGCCAGAAGTACGCTCCTCAGACGAGGGCAGACGGATATGCCACTGACGGGCGGGGGCACTGGGCGCTCGGCCCAGGTAGAACCTGACTGCGCACTTCCCAGCCCACCTGACGAGCTCGTCGTTGGGCGGACACTCGGCCAGCCCGGGCGGACAGGTAACGACAATCCTGTCCGTGAGCAGGTTGGCCGTTCGCGAAGCCAGGCGATGCCACGCATAGCGTCGTTGCCCCGAACTGGTAGCGGGCGCGATAGCCAGTCCGCCGTCTGCCAGGGAGTTCGAAGTCAGGAACTCGGCGACGGCGACCAGCTCGCCGTACTCGCCGGCCATGCAAAGCGTCTGGAAGCGCTCTGAGTGGACCACCGCCGCGCTGAAGGCCCAGATGAGCCCATTGCAGAGCAACACGCTTGCCAGCAGAACTCGGTTGGCGGCACAGACATGCCTGCTGTACCTGGCAAGCCAGGGCAGTCTGCTAACCTCTTCCGCCCCCCGCCAGATGCCCAGCAGGAGTAAGGGGGCTGTCGGCGCCAAGTACCGCCCGTTGGGCACTGACCAGAGCGCGGCAAAGGCTGCGCAGTGCAGCGCTTCCCCCATCCATATCCACTCGCCGTTCCTCGCGGCCTCAAGCCCTGCGAACAGAAAGAGGGCTATGAGCGCCCACCCCGCAGTGTTGGCAACCAGAGCGAGCGCTCCCCACCGGCGGTCGAGCTGCGTTGGCGGCCACAAGAGCCTTGCGAGCCATCGGCCCGAGGCCAGGGTCTGCCGCAGTCTCGTGGCAATCTGCGGGGATGTCAGCCGCTTGAGCTTCCTGGAACGCTTGGCCAGATCCGTGTCTGTGGCCGATGCGCAGGCCTGAAGAGCAGCGCTCCCGGCACTTCCTTCCGGCAGTTCGGCCAGCTGGGCCTGGAGGCGTGCCAGCTCTTTGCGGGCGTTCGTCTGCAAGGCTGTCCACACGCCGAAGAAGGTCCCGGCGAAGGCGAGAGACGTCAGGGCCGCGGCGAGCACGCGCCGGTCCCACGGCAGACGGAGCTGCTTGGAAACCAAGGCTCCCGCAATCACCGGCCAGAAGAGCACCGCGGCATAGCGGACCATGACCATACTTGCGCACAGCAGCACCAGGAGCAGTATCCGGCGTGCCCCGCCTTTGCCGTCGCGAATCCGCAAAGCCACCAGCAACGCGCCTGCCAGCAGGGGCGAGAACATGGCTTCGCTGTAGAAGTGGCACGACGATCGGTGCCAATGGAAGAGCGTGGCCCCTATGAGCGCGACCGTGAAGGACCGGGCAGGCGAAGCGAAGTTCCGAAGCACCCAATACCAGATAGCAGCAGCGAGCAAGCACAAAAGCATGGGCAACAGGTCCAGGACTGCAAAGAGCGTGCTGAGCCGCATCAGCCAAGAGATCGCCAGCGGCCAGGCAGGAGGCACCTTGGTTACGGGCGAACCATTCCAGATGTAGCGCCCCGATCTGGCCAGGTTGCGCGCCACCGACAGGTAGAAGAGGTCGTCGCCTCCCCCGGGGACGAGCCGCCCATTGTGGAGGGCAGCATAGACGAGGCCCAGTATCGTCACGAGCAGGAGGCAGTTGTGCCAGTCGCGGCGCGTCTGAGACGCTCTCCTCCACCTGAGACCCCACGTCACCAGGACGAGAAGGAGGGCCGCAGCTACACCGATGGTGATCATCTCGGGTTGATCTAGGTTCGCGACGGCGCGCGCGTACGGATTCGTCCGTCGTCGGAACGTGCTCGTAACACGTGGCCACCAACCGGCAGGCCTGAAGAGCGCCAACTGTTGGTCAGCACCTGCCAGCAACAGGGGGAGCCGAGAGCTGCACGGGGACGGGCCAATTGCTCCGGCGTCATGAAGAGTCGATGTCGCCCATGCTAAGTGGCGTGCCTGTCCGTGTCAAGTTCGCCGCCGGGAGGAGGGCCGTTCCCGGTGCGAGCCGGGCGCCGAAGGCTGGTAGTCGCGTTCAGGTCGCGGTTCATCTCCGTGTCGAACCACATGGCAAAGAGGCTGAACTGGAGGGCGCTGACCGTGCAGAAGCCCCACACCAGGGCGTTGATCGGCGGGATGCGGCCCGTCTGAACCAGGATCCAGACCATCCGCGCGAAGAGCCCGAACCCGATCGCACCCAGCAGGCCGCCGGCGAGGTAGAAGAGCACCAGGGGATGGAAATCGTGGATCACGTAGCGGTGCCACATGCGCCAGCAGAAACGCTTGAAGATGAGCCAGCTCATGACGGGCATGACCTTCCAAAGGCGCATCTTCGAGCGCTCGCCCACTCCATAGACCGGCTTGACGGGCACGTCGGCCACGCGCATCTCGTAGACATTCAGGCGCACCAGCATGTCGTTCGGGTAGCCATAGCGCGGGTAGATCGCGTCCAGGGCGAGCTTCTCCAGCGCGTCTCGGCTAATGGCCGTGTAGCCGGTCTGGGAGTCGGCCACGTGCCAATAGCCGCTGGCAATCTTCGTCAACATCGAGAGCAGAGCATTGCCCAGATAGCGGACCTTGGGGGTGTGATGCCAGGCATCCTCATAGAAGAGCCGATCACCCTTGGCGTAGTCCGCCTCGCCCCGGGCGACCGGCCCTACGACCAAGTGGAGTTCTGCGGGATCCATCTGCCCATCGCCGGCCATCACCGCTACGACGTCCATTCGCTCGCGGATGGCCTCCTTGTACCCGCTCACGATGGCTGCCCCGACGCCCCTGTTCCTCTCGTGCTGGACCACGGCGATTCGCGCATTGCCGTCCCCGGCGGCCGCTTGCTGGCGGACGACCTCTAGTGTGGCATCGCTGCTGGCGTCGTCCACCACGATGATGCGGTCCACAAAGCCGGGCATTGTCCCCAGGACCTTGGCGATCTGGCCTTCCTCGTTGTAGCACGGCACAACGACCGCTACCGCCTTCTGTTCGAACACTTGACTCTGCCTCTTGGGGGCGCCAAGCAGGAGCTGTCCCTGGGGCTCACAGCGACCGTCAGGCTGCAAAGAAGGCGCAGATACGGTCCACTACGTAGTGCGCCTGTTCGTCCGTCAGTTCCGGGTAGATCGGCAACGCCAGGGTCTCCCGAGCCGCCCGTTCGCTCTCGGGGAGACTGCCGTCCGTGTAGCCCAGGTAGCGCAAGCACTCTTGGAGATGCAGTGGCACGGGGTAGTAGACGCGAGCCCCTATCCCTTCGTCCTTGAGAAAGGCCGCCAACTCGTCCCGTTCGGGAACCCGGATCACATACTGGTTGAAGACGTGGCGACTCGCGTGTACGCGAGGAAGCGCAACGGTTCCATCTTGGACGAGGCCCGACTCGCCGAGCAGCCGGTCGTAGCGCGCGGCGCCTGCTTGGCGCGCAGCGGTCCATGTGTCGAGGTGGTGCACCTTCACGTTCACGACCGCCGCCTGAAGGGCGTCGAGTCGGAAGTTGCCGCCGATGCACGCGTGATGGTACTTGGGTTCGGCCCCATGCACGCGCAGAACCGCGAGCTTCTCCGCACGTCCCCTATCGTTCGTGACGACCATCCCCCCATCTCCAGCGCCCCCGAGGTTCTTCGAGGGGAAGAAGGAGAGGCAGCCGTAGTGCCCCACCGAGCCGGCGCGGCGCGCATTGTACTCGGCACCTATGGCCTGTGCAGCGTCTTCGATGACAGTCAGGCCCTGCTGTGCGGCCACCTCCATGATCGGGTCCATGTCGGCCATCTGGCCGAAGAGATGCACCGGCATGATCGCTCTGGTGCGTGGGGTGACGGCCGCAGACAGAAGCTCGGGGTCAAGGTTGTAGGTGGTCGGGTCAATGTCCACGAACACGGGACGAGCTCCCACTCGGACGATTGCCCCGGCTGTCGCAAAGAACGTGTAGGGCGTGGTTATGACCTCGTCGCCCGGTCCTATGCCCTCGGCCATCAGGCAGATGAGGAGTGCGTCAGTGCCCGAGGAGACTCCCACGGCATGAGCACACCGGCAGTAATCGGCAATGGCTTCCTCGCATTGGGCGACTTTGGGGCCGAGTATGAACAGCTGGGACTCGAAGACCTCGGCCACTGCTGCTTCCAACGGCGCCCTTATCGTCTCATACTGCTCCCTGAGCGAAAGCGCCGGCACCTCCATCGGTTACAGCTCCTTGGCTACAGGTTGCACGACGCCGTCTTGCAGGTGGTAGTGATCTCCGCACTCGGGGCAGACGGCGAAGCTGTCTTGATCCAAGACCAGTTTGCCTGCGGCGCACCGGCAGATCCATCCCCGGAACATGGCGGGATTGCCGTAGACCAGAGCATAGGCCGGCACGTGGCGGGTGACCACTGATCCGGCACCCACGAAGGCGTACTCGCCGATCGTATTGCCGCAGACAATGGTTGCATTGGCCCCGATGGTGGCGCCCCGCTTGACCAGCGTGGGGCGTACCTGGTGCATGCGCGCGATCTCGCTGCGCGGATTCTGGACGTTGGTGAAGACGGCCGACGGACCGCAGAACACGTAGTCCTCCAATGTCACGCCCGTGTAGACCGACACGTTGTTCTGGATCTTACACCCGTTCCCTATGTGCACATCGGGGCCGATGACTACGTTCTGGCCGATCCGGCAGTCACGGCCGATCGTCGAATTGCTCAGAATGTGAGAGAAGTGCCATATTCGGCTGCCCTCGCCGATGGTGCAGTTCTCGTCCACGATGGAGGTGGGATGGACGTAGAAGGGCACGTCTTTGCGGGCCGGCGTCTGACTGAGCTTGGTGGGCGCTCCCTGTGCCTCCAGGGAGCGCTGGCAGGCCTCAAGCACCTGGAGGACCGCAAGGCCCTCGTGCCCGTCGGTGACGGGGCGCCCGCGAGAGCGGATGCAGTCCAAGAAGTGCTGGCATTCTGCCCGTAGGGGCTCTACGGCCTCGACGGGCACTGGCTCGCCGCCAGCCCTGACCGCGGTCGGAATCCTGTTCCGCCATTCGATCTTGTAGTCGTAGAGCACCAGCTTATCGGCGACCGTGTCGTCGAAGACTGCCATCCTGTCTGTGCCTACCACCACCAGCCGCTGCTCCTTGAAAGGGTGGAGCCAGCTGACGAAGATGTGGGCCCGCACGCCGCTGGGAAACGTGAATTGGCTCAGCGTAACATCGGGGACTTGCTCGCTCACATAGTTGCCTCCCTGGCAGGCCAGCCAGTTCGGTTCCTCCCCCAGCAGACCCAGCATCACGCTGATGTCGTGCGGCGCGAAGCTCCAGAGGATGTTCTCTTCGGTCCTGATCTTCCCCATGTTCAAGCGGGAGGAGTACAGGTAGAGGAGCCGGCCGAGGCTTCCGCGAGCGATCAACTCCTTCAGCCTGATGACCGCCGGGTGGTAACGCAGGATGTGCCCCACCATCAACGTCCTGCCACGCTGGTCAGCCAGCTCGACCAGATGTCTGCCTTCGGCGACGGACATGGCCAGCGGCTTCTCGACGAACACGTCCTTGTCTGCCTCGAGGGCAGCCTCGGCCACCTCGAAGTGCGTGGCGGCTGGCGTGGCCACGACCACGGCTTCCACACCGTCGTCCGCCAACAGCGCAGGATAGTCCGCACGGAACTCGACCCCAGGGTAGTCCTCTCTGACCGACGATTCGCGGCGGGCGTCAGCGTCGCAGACAGCTTTCAGGGCCCCCAGGGCGTGGAAGTTCCGCACCAGATTCCTGCCCCAGTGTCCGATGCCTACCACGGCCACCCGCGCCGTAGGCTGGGGACGCCCCCCTTCCTCCCTGAGCATCTCGCCGGAGGGCTTCACCGGGGGCTCCCGTGCATGACTGGGGACGCGAGAAAGGCAGCTGGTGCAGCAGGTGCTTCCCTTGCGTGAGAGCCAGCGCCCGCTGCGAGGGTGGTCCGAGCGGCTAACGGTGAGCAGTCGCTCTGGCGCTGCGGATGGTGGGAATCATGCCCATCCGACACGGCTCAGCCCCCGAGGGGGGACACAGACATCCGCTCGAGACGCATTCCCGACGCAGATGATCCTGTGTGGACCCGGCCATGAGACCGCTGTACGCCGAGACGATAGCAGATGGCCCCGTCTCGTGTCAAGCAGCCTGGCGCCCGGCTCGTCCTCAATTCCGGAGGCCGTGAGGGGACTCCCAGTGCATGTAGGTGCTTCTGTGGATAGGACTGACGGCGTCGTCTTTGCGCGGACGCACGCCCTCGTCCCCGAAGCTCATGCCTCCTCGCGGCCCAAAGGAGGAGCTTCGGTGAGCAGTCACGAGCGCGACCAGAGCCTCAGTGGACTGAGCCTCGGATGCAGGCCGATCTGAGCCCATGGCCGCTGGGTCTACTGGGTCGTCACCTGCTGCCGGCCGAGGAGAAGGCCCAATGGATCTCAGGACTACTCGGCATGCTACTGACCAGCCGTACGGGCTCACGGTCCTACCACCGGTAGTAGCGGTAGGGGTCGTCGTCCGCCTCCGGAGCGGCCAGGTAATAGCTTTCGAGCCAGCGTCCGGGCGCCTGGACGCTCACCGGCCCGCGCACAATGCCCCCGCCCATGTAGGTGTCGCGCACCCGCACGGCGAGCACGTTGCGGCCCGCGCGCAGCAGGCGCCTGGGCATCTCATACCGCCGCGGCGCCGCCCAGTGCTGCTCGTGCGTCTCGGCCGTGATGCTGCCGATCAGCTCGCCGTTCAGGTAGGTCCAATCCTCGTCGTCCACGGCGCCCATCGTCAGCACCAGCTCGGCCTCTTGGGGCACCGCGGGCAGGTCGAACTCCTTGCGGTACCAGAAGATGCCGTCGTAGTCCGCCAGCTCCGGCCGCTGGCTCTCCCACGTTCCGGGCACTTCGATGGGCTGCCAGGCGGAGTCGTCGAACTCGGGCCGATGCCAGCCCTGCTCCAGGCCGACCTCGTCGGGGTCGGCCTCGCCCACCCAGCCGGCCGACGTGTCGGGCACCGCCAGCCCGGGCTTGCTCCAGTGCTCCAGCAACCGGTTCTCCATCGGCGCCCCGAGGTTGGCCAGCAGGCGCGAGAGCAGGAAGCCGGTGCGCCGATACGTCATGCGGTCGTGGTTGAATTGCGCCGGGTCGAACATCCACGGCGCCGCCTGGCAGAAGACGACGCGCCCTTCGCCGAGCTCGACGGCCCCCAGCAGACCGTACTCGTCGGCCGGCTCCGGGTCGGAGAGGAGGGGGAGGTCGGCGAAGTCGCGGAAATGCGTCTCGGCGCAGCTCAGCCCGCGCAGCGCCTCGCCCCGGCGCGCGAGGTCCAGCCGCGAGTTCATCACTGTCCTCACCTCGCAGCGACAGGGCACGGGCGCGTTGCGCAGGTCGGCCTCGCCGTTGGCCAGCAGCAGCACGTTCAGGCCGCGCTCGACGGCGGCCCGCACCTCATCGGCGGGCGGACCTTGCGCGCCCGGCCCCAGCACCAGCAGGTCGCCGGAGCCCATCTCCCCGGCGGGGGCGTCCGCAGCCACGCCGAGCGAGCGCAGCGTGTCCCTACCGCGCGCGGAGCCGGCGTAGTGGGCGCGGCGCGTCTGGCGCGGCGGGGCCTCGGCGCAGTAGCGCACCAGGTTGCGGATGATGGTCCGGGCGGCCGGGTCTGCTTCGCTGCGGCCGGTCACGTCCATCTGGCAGAACACGATGCGGCCCCGGCCTGCCCCGCACTCCAGGAGTGGCGCGTACTGGAGGTCGAACCCGCCGTCCACGATGGGCAGGAAGTCGCCCCGCATGGGCTTCTCGATCAGGGC
This sequence comes from Planctomycetes bacterium SM23_32, assembly GCA_001303885.1. Taxonomy (GTDB): domain Bacteria; phylum Planctomycetota; class Brocadiia; order SM23-32; family SM23-32; genus SM23-32. The sequence goes on from LJUE01000020.1 coordinate 12,237, forward strand.
GGTGGCCACGTTGCCCTCGGTGCTGCAGCGCCAGACGCGCGAGTTGTTGAACCCGCACCATCGCACGTGCGGGTAGCTCTGGAAGCCGCCCGGGCTCTCCATGTAGGGCGGGTAGAGCGTGGCGCTGCCGCGCCAGTCGCGCAAGTGGTCGGCCGAGAGACCCTCCAGCACCGGATGGTCGGGCACGCGGGGAAAGACGCGCCGCAACCCGTAGACCTGCGTGCGGAATCCCAGCCGGTCGCGCAGCGCCTGCTCGGTCTGCTCAAAGACCAGCACGTTCAGCCCGTCCGCCACGGCCGCGATGTCCGGCGCCGCTCCCGCGGCCGACAGCGCCTCGCGCCCGACGACCAGCAGCGCGTAGTCGGACAGGTCATCCGTTGCCCGCGCGTCGGTGAACGGGATGCCGAGCGCCTCCAGCTCCGCCCGCGTCCTGCCCACCGGGTCGTAGAGGGCGATGCCGGCACCGGCCGCGGCCCGGGGGGCCGGCAGCACGTGGACGTCGAGGGCATCCTGCTGCGTCTGGCCGTCCTCGAACGTCACCGACAGGCTCAGCGCGTAGGCGCCCGGAGCCAGGTCGTCGGGCAGCCGGCACGAGACGGCCTCCTTGAGGATGCCGCCGGGCTCCGCCTCGATGCGTCCGCTGCCTTTCGGTCCGCCCTGAAGCGCCCAGCGATAGGTGCACGCGGCCGGCTCCCGCGTGTCGTTGATGACGATGACCTGCTTGTGCACCGTCTCGCCGGGCAGGAAGTTGTGGTCCTCCTCGGTGAAGTCTCCGGTCCGCCCGGCCAGGTAGGCCAGCAGCGGCATGTTGACCCGGTCCATCGTGCGGCCGATGCTGGTCGGCTCCCAGTGGTCCTCGGGGTGGCGGCTGGTGAGGTAGCTGTCGGCGTGGCGCAGGCGGTCGGGGCTCACGCCCGGCCTCTGAAGGGCGGTCCAGTCGGTCTCGACGGGGATGTCATCGGTCGACACGCCGGGCCTGCGCCGCCAGAAGTCGCCCTGGTCCCACGGCAGCATGGCCGAGACGCCCCAGGTGCGGTGCGCCGGCCAGTTGCGCCGGGCGTAGATGCTCTTGATCTCCAGCACGTTGCGGTCCCGGTTGGCAAAGGTCGTGTGCAGGTTCCAGTAGTGGAAGGGCTGCTCGTTGCGCCAGAAGTGCAGCTCGTTCCTGAGGCACTGCACGTCCGACTGGTCCGCCGTGTAGGCGTCGTCGCCTTTGAAGGCGGCGGCGAACTCGTGCGTCCACGCCTGCTGCATGACGGAGGCCCGCCAGATGAACTCCGGCCCCCGGTAGCTGGACCAGGAGGCGATGTGCGGCAGCCCCCATTCCACGAAGAAGAACGGCTTGATGCCCTCGGCGGCCCACACGTTGAGCCAGCGGGACCGCTCGCGGATCGGCGCCCAGTTCAGATAGCAGTTCAGCGTGTAGAAGTCGCCCAGGTTGCCGGACTGGTGATGGTAGATCGGGCGGGTGGGATCCAGGTCGGCCACGATCTGCTGCGCGCGGAGCGCCTGCGTGCGGTTATTGCCCTCCGGCGCTTCGCGCCCGTGGAGCTGCTCGGGGTCCTGGTCGCCCTGGTAGCCGGTGGCGTTGTGGTTCATGGCATAGAGGACGACCGACGGATGATGGCGCACCTGGCGGACGATCCAGCCGGCGATGCGTTCGTAGCTCTCCCGGCGGTGCTCCGGCTCCAGGTTCCAGCCGAAGTCGCTCACGTGCGGCATGCTGAACGACAGCAGCATGCCCTCTTCGTCGGCCGCGCGCAGCAGGTCGGCGAAGTAGTTCACCCCGCCGGTGCGGAAGTGGTAGTTGCCCATGATGAAGAAGTTGAAGCCGTGCTTGCGCATGCGGGCGAAGGTGTTCGTTGCACCTTCGAGCGAGCCGGTGTCGGCGCTGTCGGCGCTGCCCAGGACCACTGCCCGCAGGTGGACGCGCTTGCCGTTCATGATGAAGTCGCGGCCCCGTATGACGAAGTCGCGGAAGCCGAACCGCACCGGCAGGGCCTCGTCCGCCACGCGGCCGGCCGCGTCCAGCAGCTCCAGGCGCAGCGTGCAGAACTGCCGGTCGTGCACGTCCCACAGCGGCGGGTCCGGCCAGGGCTCGGACAGGGCGATGCGGCCCTCCTCCAGGTCCTCTGACGCGAAGGGGGCGCTGGTGAACTCCTTCGCCGTCTGCCCGCGATGCTCCACGCGCGCGCGCAGGCGGCACTCGCCTTCCTCGGGCAGCGCGAGGTCGGCCAGCAGCCTCAGGCGCCCCTCCTGAACGGAGGGCTGAACGAAGACGTCCTCGATGCGTGGGCCGCGCGGCGAGGAGAGCAGGTAGACGTCGCCGCAGAGCCCGCGGTATGGAAGGTCCGCCTCCGCCGCGAAAGCGCGGTCGGGGCCCATGAACGTCTGGGCCTGCCTGTCCATCGGCAGGGCCAGGGCC